>JASFGH010000225.1:0-6730 GCA_050123865.1 Desulfobacterales bacterium
TCGGACTGTTTTTCCCGGCCCAGATCACAAAGACATACTTGGGCTCCGGTTTATCCTTGAGCGCCCCGATGACCTTCTGAATCGCCGCCGCAAAATCCGTTGCTTTGGGATCAGCATATTCCTCATGAACAATCTTGGCACCGAGTTTCTCCGCCGCTTGCTTGTAAGCGGCAACCCCATCCCGCCCAAAGGCATAATCCTGGGCGATGGTAGCGATGCTGACGCCCGGTTTGGCTATGGCGACTGCATTGGAGATCGCGTCCTGACCTGAATTGCGACCGGTTCGAAAGATGTAGCGGTTCCAATTTTTGCCGGTGATGGAATCCGCCACCGCAGGCTCCACAATCAGTATCTTCTTGAATTCCTGCGCCACGGGGAGGCAGGCCAACGCCACACCGCTGCTGGTGGGACCCACAGCGATATCCACCTTGTCATCGCTGTATAGTTTGGTCAGCAGCATCTTGCCTCTGGCCGGTTTGATCTGGGTGTCCTCCGCGATGATCTTGACATCCCTTCCAATGATCTGGTTGGTGCCTTTGGTGAAATATTCGAGCCCCATCTTAAATCCGGTGACCTCTGCCTTCCCATATATTTCATAGGCACCGCTCAATCCCTGAATAATACCGATTTTTATCGGCTCAGCCGACATTGCCGGAGACACCAATAGCGCCAAAATCAGTAATACCAGGATAAAACCATAATGATTCTTTCTCCCTTTCATTTTAAACCTCCTTTCTGATGATTATAGACAGCGTTAATTGATGCACATCACGTACAAATTCAGCTCCTTTCAAGCTTGCACGGACAGCAGCTTGTCGGAACTTTAAGGTTGCTTTAATAATTGAAGATTGAAAATTGAATATTGAATATTCAATCGTCCACTTCTACCCAGTGTCGTCCCGTAAAAAGCCTGACGACTCAAGGATACGCCTCCCTCAACTTATTTTTGAGCACCTTGCCGGCAGCATTGCGCGGAAGCTGATCGACGAAAACGACCTGTTTGGGAACTTTGTATTTGGCCAAACGCTGCTTTAAGAAGTCAATAATGTCGTCGGCGCTTAATTGTTCTCCAGACCTGAGGGACACAACCGCTAGTCCGACTTCGCCCCACTTCTCATCTTTGATTCCGATAACGGCGGTCTCGGCAACCTGCGACAACTCAAAGATCGCGTTTTCCACCTCGGCCGGGTAAACATTCTCGCCCCCGGAAATAAACATATCCTTTTTACGATCAACAATATAAAGGTCACCGTCCGCGTCCATGCGCGCAATATCTCCGGTATGAAACCAACCGCCTTCAAAGGCCTCGTTTGTGGCTTCAGGCCGGTTCCAGTAATTTTGCATCAGGTTGGGGCCACGGATAACGAGCTCTCCCTCAACATCGGCCGGCACATCGTTCATCTCCAAGTCCACAACTCTTGCCTCGACATGAAATAAGGCCCGGCCAATGGATCCGGCCTTCTTGAGGGCCAGGTCCTTGCTCAAGGTGGCAATGCTCGGCGCCGCTTCACTCATGCCAAATCCCTGTTGAAGTACAATTCCGGCTTCATGGTATTGTCTGACCAGACTTTCAGGAAGCGGCGCGCCACCGCTCATGACCACACGCACATTTGTAAAAGCCTCGGCATTGAAATCGGAATGTTGGATTAAGAACAGAAAGACCGCTGCCACCCCAAAGAAGAGCGTGATTTTCTCCTTTTTAAGCAGATGCAAGGTTTCAGCCGGGTCAAAGGTGCGCTGGATGACAACCATACCCCCCATATACAGCACGGGCAGTGTGAAAAGCCCGATGCCCCCGATATGAAACATCGGTAAAACTGAAAGGTTGCGATCAGTTGGGGTGAAGTTCATGTCCAGCGTGAGGTTGATGGCGTTCCAGAAACTGGCCCCCTGGCTCAGAACGGCTCCTTTGGGTCGACCGGTGGTGCCGGCTGTGTACATGATGATGTGGGCGGTGTCCAATCCCACCGCTTGCTCGACTGTGGGCTCATCTTCAGACTGCCGCGCCAAAAGTTCCTCATATGCATCGGACTCCAGGCTGGCCGCGCTGCCCAGCACGATCATGCGCTTGATGGTCGTCTGTTCTTGTAATTGCGTCACGACTTCAGCGAATTCAGCATCAAAAAACAGGGTATCGGCGCCGCTATCAGAAAGATTGAAAGCCAACTCTGGAGGTGAAAGCCGCCAGTTCAGTGGAACCAGTGTTAAACCCAGCTTGGCGGTGGCAAAAATCACTTCGACATACTCCAGGCAGTTGTAAGCCAGAATGGCGCACCGGTCGCCATGTGCGAGACCCAGCACCTGAAGTGATCTGGCCAGTCGATTTACCCGTTGATTCAGCTCACTATAGGTCAGGCGACGCTCGCCATCCACCAGGGCTTCTTTGTCACCCCCCAGAAATGCCCGTTTGGTAAGCCAGAAGCCAATCCCCTGCACCGGTATCCTCCTTTATTGGGATCTGATTATGCTATAAAAAGTTTCTTCATCAATCCGGCCATATTGTGGGCAAAGTTGATAACGGTCTGAAGCCCCTCGGTGTCATCGGCTGCATCACGGGCGCCGCCGGCTCCGGCCAAACCGACATTCCAGTAGGTGGAACCGGGTACAATCAGGCCGTTAAAGAAAAACCATAGTAACAGCTGTGAGAACGCCACGTTGTGACCGGCCCTGCGGGCAACGGTGATGGGACCCCCCACTTTGCCGGCGAAAAATTTATCACTCCAGTAAGCGACGAATGTGGCCCGAGCCAGCAGGGCCATCATCTGGGGCACGACCGAACTGAGGTAAACCGGGGAACCCAGAATCAAACCCTCGCTTTGCCGCATTTTGGCAAATATGTCGTTGAAATCGTCCCCTTTAATGGTACAAACGCCTTTCTTCTTCTTAACGCAATCATAGCATCCGGTACAAGGCTTAATCTCCTTTCCTCGCAGCGAAATCAGCTCCGTCCGAATTCCCTCTTCCTTAAGAACCTTTAAGCCGGTTTTGACGTAGTGAAGCGTATTACTTCTGGCCCGCAGGCTTCCTGCGATTCCAATGACCTTCATAAGCGATATTCCTCTAAATCCCTGACGAGTACCAGCGATTGTGCCTGGCAAACCCATTCACCGCTTGGGTTTTTGCACGTGCCGATTAAATTCACCAGGTCTTTCTCCGGCCGTAACCGAACAATTTCAACCCTTGCGGTAATTTCATCACCCATGTAAGCCGGTGCCGGAAAATGTAATTTTTGTTTCAACCAGTTGGTTCCCCTACCGGGTAGTTTGGTTCCCAACAGATCGGAAAACATGCCACTGAGCAACGGTCCGGGAATAATGCAGTCTCTAAATCCAAGCCGGCGGCAATAGGCTGCATCGTTAAACAACGGATTGGTGTCTTTGGTTAAGACGGCATATTCGCCTAAATCCTCGGCGGAAAAAATCTTTTTTGCAGCAGCACTTTGGCCGACCTCCAGGCGCTTCAATGATTGCGCTTCTGAGTGTCCGGCTGACGCCATGCTTGCATCAATTCCCGGAAACCCGCCTTTCCATCCCGGCACATGAATCGTTGTGGTGCCATTGCAGGCCAGTTTTCCGTCCGGAAGACCGATCACGGTATTCAATTCAGCCAGCTCGTGGGCGGGTTGGAAATCGATGACTTCTAATCTAATCGTGATTTCTGTTTCCGTATATGTTGGACTTTGAAACATCATATCCTGCTTTATTTGCATGATTCCGGGGCCTGGATATTGGGTACTTAACCCCCGGCAGATGGTGCTATACAGCAGCATCCCATGTGCAACGGTCTTGCCGAAATGCGTGCGAGCAGAGAATTCGGGATCTACGTGGATGGGATTATTATCACCAGTAAGATCGGCAAAGCGGTCAAAATCTTGCTGCGTATAGCTGCATTTAAAAGTTTCAACATGTCCCACTTTAACCTTCATAGCGTTTCCGATGATCCAAAAAGGGCGGTAAGCGATTACTTAAACCTAAATTGAGCGTTTCAAATTTTAAAAATGGGGTGTACTTAATAGTCAACTATTGCGGAACAACATCTTCCTTGTAGCTACGGCAACCTCGACAATCGCTTAAATTAGCTTATAGTTTTCGCGCATAACGCGTTTGAGGGTTTTCCCGGCAACATTACGGGGGAATTCTTCCATGATGACAACATCATGAACCCTCTGGAACTTGGCGGCCACCCGCGCGTTGATCCAATCCCGCAACGCTTCGGCAGTTATGCTGTCCGGTTTGTGCAAAATAACCGCCGCCACAGGTGTTTCACCCCACTTTTCATGAGGGATGCCCAAAACAGCCACTTCCTGGACTTCCGGATGCTGTGCTACGATTTCCTCAATGTCGCGTGGATAGACGTTGACACCCCCGGAGATGATCATATCTTTCATGCGGTCTACCAGATAGAGGAAGCCATCTTCATCGACGTAGCCCAGGTCTCCCGAATGCAGCCAGCCGTCTACAATGGCGGCTTCTGTCAGATCCGGGCGCTTGTAATAGCCTGGCATCAGAATCGGGCCTTTACCGCAGATTTCGCCGACCTCACCCACCGGTGCTTCGTTTCCGCTTTCATCCAAAATTTTCATTTCAAAAAAAGGTGGCGGTACGCCAACCGATTCCGGTTTGGCAGTATAATCTTCTTTATCCAGAACGGTGACAAAGCCTTCGGTCAGACCATACAGTTCGTAGAATCTGCCGGGCAGTCTTTTGTTGAGCTCATCCTTGTGTTCTTTGAGCAAAGGGGCCCCCAGAGATAGAATCATTTCAAGGGATTCCAGGGCTTTTGATGAAAAATTAGGTGAATTTAGAATGGCGATAATCTGGGCGGGCACCAGCATGACATGGGTGACTTTTTCGCGCTCAATGGTGTCAATATAGCTGACGGGATCAAACTGGCCCAGCAGAATATAGGTAGCACCAACATACATGGTGGGCATCAGATCGACAAAAGCGCCATTGAAGACAATGGCGCCGGCATGCATGGTAACGCTTTCCGGTGTCATGCGATAGGCGGCGGCAAAAGTCGCTCCATACCAGCTCCGAACATAATGCGTATGCATAATTCCTTTGGGCAAACCCGTGGTTCCGCTGCTGTACATGATATTGAAGAGATCATCATCATTGATGGCAATGCCTTCCGGTTCTTGATCACTGGCGGCTGCTTTTAAATCAGCGTAGTTCCGATAGCCTTTTTGGCCGGAATAATCGGTAAGGATGTAGCGATCCTCCGCTATCGCCGGCAGCTCAGGCTTGATCGAATCGATTTTATCGACAAATTCAGAATTGGTAATCAACAAGACGGTATCTGAATCATTCAATAATGTTTTCATGGCTGGTTCCAGCAGCAGCGTACTGGACGGCACCACCACCGCACCCATCTTGGCGACAGCCCAATACACTTCAAGTAGTTCCAGACAATTGGGCAAAATCGTGGCGACCTTATCCCCTTTTTGAATGCCCAGATCGATAAAGGCATTGGCCAAACGATTTATCTGTTGGTTGAATTCTAGCCAGGTCAGCCGCTGATCTTCAAAAACGACGGCAAGATGGTTGGGACGGTATTTTGCATGGCGTGAAAATAGGGATCCGATATACATGGCTGCCTCACTTCATAATGGATGGGTTTTGGGTGAAAATCAGGAGATGGGTCTATCTTTCTGACTGAATATATTAGCGAAATCTATGCCAAAATATTGAGGCTGAACCGTTGTTTTAATGGATAGCTCTTTTGATTACTTTTTGTTAAATTCATCATATTTTCAGGTGGATAGGATATTGCTGAACCAGTGTCACTTCAGAAATGGTAAAGATAATGTGTATCAAAAAGAAGACATGTAGCCAGTTTGAAACGAAGAATCAAAAGGAATGATAACAGTGACGGCATTTATAGCTGTTAAATGGGTCAATAGCCTTTGTACCAATTTTGATACAATATGATCCCAGTGGCGTGTATTACTCAGCCTCGGGCAAGCGCACCAGCATGACCGGTATGCTGCCTCGCCGCAACACCCGGCGCGTCGTACTACCCAAAACGGCCTCTCCTAATTTACCGCGATCCTGGTATCCCATCACAATTAAATCGCATTTTTTTTCTCGACCGACCGCCAGTATTTCATCCACGACATTACCCCGGGTTACGATCGTTTCATCGGTCATAAAATCGCACTCATCATGCTCTTTTTGGACCGACGCACAAAATTCTTCCAGCGCTGCTTTGATTATCGCACCTTCCCTGCGTTTGCCGATCAGAATCTGTTTGGCTTCCTGCTCGTGGGCTTTCTGCAGTTCCTGCCACTGCTCTTCACCCAAAAACGTCTTGATATGGACATCTGAGGTATGCGACACTTCTTCCATGACGTGGAGAACGGTAATGACCGCACCATAGCGGTCAGCCAGACTGACGGCATAATCAAAGGCCTTACGCGCGTTCGGGGAAAGATTGGTGGTAAATAAGATTCTTTTAATCTCGGGAACCATTATGATCCTCCTTTTCATTGGGCAAGGGCTCATTTATAAGGAATAAGTCTGCAACTCTCATACCACTTATGAATGGATGGCTGAATTATAGTGGTTGTCATAAAAACGTCCCGATTGTGGAACGTTTTTATGCTACAACACTTATGCCGCCATCCTTTTTTCGGAACATTATGATGACAAGCAGTATATATGGCTTTGTAGAGGTTTGTGCATTTTTATATTTGCCGAATCCCAAAATCGGAGCTAGATTATAATCT
>JASFGH010000226.1:0-6723 GCA_050123865.1 Desulfobacterales bacterium
ACTGCACGTCGGCTTCAACCTTGGCAAAGCCCCCAATATCTTTCTGGTAGACAAACGGCAAGGATTGAGCCGGCTTTCCGTCAAGCTGCATGTTTAACACCAAATCTTCACCTTCGGTGGTGAGATTGAGTTTGGCCCAGGTGTAATCATAATCTTTCAGGGCCTCTCTGGCAAGCTCCATTTGAACATACTGCGGTGAGTCTTTTGGAACTCCGGCCGTCAGGATCTCGCTGTCTTTCATGCGAATCTTACCGGGTTGACCGGGCGTCGTAAACAGAAACCCGTCTTTAAAGCTTAACTGCCTATTTTTAATTTGAATGGGGATTCGGCCGTTTAACTCACCTTCAGCTTCCACACTGGCCGCCCCGAATTGTTCCAGCACCTTGGCCAGATTTAATCGATCGCAATACAGGATCAGCTGGTAGTCGTCGATTCCAGGTTTAAACCGAATTGCCGGTGCGTCCACATTTCCATCGCTCCACATAAAATGGCTTTTTTCGATCAGAAACGATTGGGCGGATTCGATTTGATAATGGATTTCTCCGTTATCGATATTTATATCTCCCAATGACGCGTGCGCGAATTGGAGCTTCTGACCGGGGGCACTGCGGACGTTCGCCAAATCCTGGATCAACAGTTCAGTCTGAATTCCTGTAACCGCAATTTTATTTTTGCGGTGCCGCAAGGTGCCGTTTTGCATATCTGATTTAGCAGTGGCCTGCCATCCGTTTTTCCCGATAACGATATCACCCTGTTCCCTGAGATGGCCGCTAAATGTAAAGCCCTGTGCAGCCGGCAGAAATTTTCCCAAATCGATCTCCGGTGCTGTTGGCGGATAAGAAATCGTAAAGCGGGCCCGGGTCTGAATACCGTCAGCGTGCTTAAAATCGGAAGTGCCTGAAAATTGAACCGCCAGTGCCGGCAAAACCGGATTTTTCATTTTGCCGCTGAAAGCCAGGCCGGATGCCGTTTGCTGAACCTCAGCCTGAACCGATCCGAAGTCCAGTTGATTGAAGCGTGTATTTTTTATTGAAATCATCCCTTTTTGACCTGAAATGGCAGCCGGAAATTTAAACGGAATGCTGCCCTGCGCTCCGTGGAGCACAATGTTTGCCGGGTTTGCTTCAAAGCGGGTGTCGGCAAATTTTAACCGCCCACTGATGCGGTGGTTGCCCTTCCGGTCGCGAACCAGCCGCCCGCCTGCTGACAGGCGCTTCGGCCGAATGGTGGCAGATGCGGCCGTGACAACAGAGCCGGACAAATCTAAATTGAATGTTGACATACCGCCGCGGGCCGTGTCGGCCTTTATATTAGTTTCGCCCGTAAAGACGAGCCGAGGAGATAAAATGTTTACACTTTCAGATGCGACCTCTACAGCGGCCGCCTGCAGCGTGTAGGTCATATCGAAAAAGCGCCCGGCCCCTTGGGCGCTGAGATCAACGGAGGGTATTTGAGCGGAAATGCGGTTTTGATGATAGTGAAATGCCATTTGCTTTTGTCCAAGGATTTTGCGGTCTTCGCTTTTCAATTCAAGGCGCCACTGGTGGTCTCTGGCCAGATGGCCGGAAAATTTTAGCGCTAAAGTGAACGGCTGGGCAAATCGCAGTCCGGCAGCGGACTTTGCCGGGTCATCCGTCACAGCAGCTGACACTCTAAATTTGCCGGAAAATTCGGTGCCCGTTTCTGTGGATTGCAGGGTTATGCCAAAATCCGACAGGCGCGCCGACAGGGGTGTTCGCAGGGCCAGATTTGAGAGCCGAACATCGATTTTACCCGGGTTGTGACGTTCAAGATCAATGGCCAGCGGCAGGCTCTGTTGGGGAGCGTTGGACGCGGTTTGAAACTCAAAGCCTTTATACGCAATGCCCATTTTGGATCCCTCTAACCGTCCGTTAAAAGATAAAACCTCAAACGGCTTCAGGCGAAGTCGGGCATCTGCCGCCAGGCTGGCCGCCCCGCGCAGGGTCAAACCCTCGATGCGTTGAAATACATCTGCAAAGCGTAAAAACTCTAATTTGGCAGCTCTAAATTCAGCTTTGATCTGGTTTTGCTTTAAATCGATGTTGGCGACAGCGTTTACCGAAAGTCCGCGGGGATATAGACGGACGGTGGCGACTAAAATGTGATCGATACTCTCGTGCGGCACCATATCGATTTCAAATGCCAGGCGAAACGTCGTTTCTTCTGTGGCCCAGATGAGGATGCCGTTGTTGATTTCAATATGGTCCGGAAATGACCGGGCGTCATTGCCGCTAAGGCCGTCCTTGGCCGGGGTGGCGTTGAACGGGCTCAGCAATTGGTTTACATCAAAACCGCGGAGCCCCCATTGGCCGTTCTTTTGCTCGACGTAAAGTTCAACCCCACTGGCTGCAATTTTTTTAATTTTCTTACGATAAAGTTCGCCAGCGGCATAATCCACCTGAACGGACCGAACGATGACGGCCGGATTCTGGGGCGAACCCAAGCGCAACGGTCCCAGATCGGCGCCTTTAAGATCCAGCTGCCGAAAATCCAGCGAGAATTCTGAGATTCCGGCATTCTTTTTCAAAATGGAGATCAGCTTGGATTCGAATAAACCGGGAAGCAGGTATGAGGCCAAAAAAAATAACCCCCCTCCGATGAGAATCACCAGCAGTATAAAAATGATGGGCAATGTTATTTTGCGTCCAGCTGGCATTGCGTCACCCGTACAGGTTAATCATGATACACGCTCATTTAATCCATTTCTCCATACAATATAATCATCCCGGCCGGCTTTCCTCATATCTGCTGAGAATTTTGTTTTCACCCGTGATGATGTAGCGGGAAATGGTGCGCTGAGGCGGGCCGGTTGCCCGTTGAATAGGACGTTTCAGCTCATTTTAATGTTGACCGCCCCTATTTTTTCCTTTGCAAAAAGGAACTTCTGGTCATACCCGCCCCGATGGAATCGTAAAGGATGGTCTTAGCCTGTCGCAGGTTGTCAAGGTTTTGATTGACCGCATACCCTTGAATGGTATCCGGTTGCAGGGCGCCGCGCTCAAGATCGTAGGGCAGCCTTTGCATGCAGACAACCGAACAGTTTCCGCGTACATGAATATTGGTGACCATTTTATTGGCGATTGCATCCGCAGCCGCCTGTTTTGGGTCTGCTTTACGCCCATCTAGCACCTGTTCGAGGGTCAGCGGGATCATGGCAAAATTGGCCTGATGTTCGACCAGAAGGTCGATATCATCCATGTCCAGGTTATGGGGGGTCATTAATGTTTCCAGGTGGTATTTTGCGCCACGGGTGGCATGCAGAAATACGCCTTTGCCATTCATGTGTCCGAACATTTTTGCTCTTTCGGTGAACGGTAGGACCTCGATATATGGGGCGAAACAGCCGTGGCTCTGGGTCAGCGTGTCGACAATGCCCCATTTGGGTCTCCACCTGAAATGCCCCTGTCCCCTGTGCAAACGAAGCACAACATCTCGATCTGCGCCAAGGTAAATTGAGGCGATAGTCTTGTATTTACCCGAGGCCGCATATGCATTTGCAATCCGGGCGATATGGTCCGGCTGCCGGTCAACCGTCATCACGTCAAAAGCAAAGGCATTGACATGTTGATTGTAAAAGGCCAGGGCTTTGCGAAAGTTTTTGAATGTCCCCGAGGCCGCCGCCTCGGGGTAGGACTGTTCTACAAAGCAGTGCTGAACCCGGGTGGCCAGTGCCGGTACCCGGTGTTCGAGCATACCCAATTGATTGTCGATAATGATGCCCTCTATTTTATGCGGGCCTCTTATTTTTAGCAGCTCGCCGGCGATTCGACCAGCGATGTCGTCCCCGGCGTTAAATGTTACTTTTTGCGGCAAATCGTCGTCATCGGCTTTTGATATCTGCGATTTCGTCTCAAGGACGGTGGCCACAGCATCGTCGCCGAAGATGATGTTGGCGGTGTCGTCCGGCGTAAAGACTTTGGCGCGATGCACATTTTCGGCACCGACAATAATCGACAGGTCGCCGGCCTGCAGCATGCCGGCCAGCGACATTATGAATACGAGCTCAACCGACACATTAAAACCCGGGCAGCCGGCATATAAATCGAGCACCTGTGCGTCCGGGCAGGACCCTTTGACAAGTTCAAAGGGGTGCCGGACAAGCGGTCCGGGATCGAATTTGTCTTCACCGATATTGGTGGCCCCGATGATCAGTTTGATGCGGGCAGGATCGATGTTGGATGTTTGCAGCAGTTCTTTAAATGCCAGAACGCCGATGCGCTCATCCTCGGGCGCCACGATTCTTGTCCGAACGCCGATGCGGTCCTCGATGGTTTGGTTGTTGACCGGAATGCCGCCTTTGAAGGTCAAGCCTTTGTTTTCATAAATGGAATTGCCGACCAACCGGCCCCCGTTCCAGGCTCCTTGGGCGATGATGTCTAAGACTGTATCGGCTGCCAAATTCTTCTCCTTATGCGTCCACACCCAGTTGATAAAAATTAAGTGCAAAAATAAGATATATTTGAAGTGGTCTTTAAACTGTTAGATCTTGGTTGAGGGTCCCGCCATTCGGCGGGATTTCACACCTATAAATAAATATTAATGAGTTCAACAAGGCGTTCTTTCTATTTGTTCTTTCAAGGACAATAGGATGCCTATTATTTCAAGATTTCTGAAAGACCTCGATTAAAGAAAATATGTAAAGTGTTTGCAAAGGTCCGGATCATGTTTGAAGGCAAGGCGCGATTCGATTCAAAAGCGGAGCGTACACGGTAGTACGCGAGCATTTTGAATCGAATCGTAACACCGCATTCGAGCATTAGATGGGCCTTTGCAAGCACTTTTAGATGTTGAAGCGGAATTGAATGACATCCCCATCCTGCACTTCGTAAGCCTTCCCTTCTAATCTCACGGTTCCCTGCTTCTTAGCATCACTATAACTGCCGGCCGTTATCAGATCCTGAAAGGAGATCACCTCGGCGCGGATAAAGCCTTTTTGCATGTCGCTGTGGATTTGTCCGGCCGCTTCCAGAGCCCGTGTGCCCTTTTTAATGGTCCAGGCACGGACTTCATTGCTTATAATGGTAAAAAAGGAAATCAGATCCAGGAGCGCGTATGATTGCCGTATCACACGATCCATGGCAGATGCCGGGATATTAAATTCGGCCAGGAATTCGGCCGCCTCATCCGGGGCCATCTGGGCCAGCTCCTGCTCCAGTTTAGCCCGGATGACCAGGCATTCATCTGCAGCAGCCAGGCCCTCGATATTCGGCAGGCGATCATCATCATCTTCATTGTTAAATAGAATCAGAACGGGCTTGGCGCTTAAAAACGCAAATCCGCGGAGGCGGTGGGCGGCGGCCAGCTCTGGTTTATTTCTTAACGGAATTTCATTTTCCAGGTAATCCCGGCAGGCCGTTAACAGGTTGTATTCTTCCGGGTCCATTTTCTTGCCGCGTTTGTGGTCCAGCTCGATGCGTTCCAGGCGTTTTTCAGCCACCACCAGATCCGCCAGAACGAGTTCCTGGTCCAGCCGGCGAAAATCCCGCGCGGGGGAGGGCTTATCAAAGCCGTAAGCTGCGTGGTTGCGAATGGCATGCAATAGTGCATCGCAATCCCTGACGGCCGTCCAGAGTGACGGGTCTGCGGCGCTGTCTTTTTTAAGGCCCGGCAAAAAATATTCCACCTGGGCGTAGATGGTTTTTTGCGGGTTGACCATCCGGCTTAAGGCCTCGACACGGTCATCCGGCACTCGGACCGTGGCAATCCGGTCCCGCCCCGTGTGCTCGGGACCCGTGACATTTCGGGTTAACGCATCAAATACGGTAGATTTGCCGGCGCGCGGCAGGCCAATTATGCCTAGCTTCATATCAGGCCTCAGAAAATGCTTTGGACCGATTCAGGGGATGCAAAGAACCTACCATTGACACAGGAGATGAAGCAAATAAAAAATCTTCAGCCGCAGCCGGTTAAGTTTCGGCTGATGAACCGGCGGAAGGGGCATCAATTTCAGGGATGGGTTCGGCCGTTTTTATTGGCCGGCGGAACGGATTGTTGAAGATGAACACGGTGACAATTGGCAAGATCAGACTCATGGTGCTGATGGTTAACATCAATGTTCCCAGCTCAGCGTATTGGCCCCGCGGGATGGAAAAAATTTTATTTAAATAATTGGTGCCTAAACTACTGGCGGAAAGGGCCAGATTGGTAAAGGCCGCCATAACCGCAAAATAGGTGGCTTTTTTATCGCGGGGTGCTTCCTTGGCAATCCAGGCCAGCATGGGAATCATGGCCACCTGTCCCAGGGGTGAATCGGCCATGGTGTCGATGATGGCGATGGTGCGCGCGCCGAAGCCGAAATGGGCCTCGGTCCAGATATGTAAACCATAATACATGCCGATAAACGGCAGAATCATAATGGTATTGTAAACCGATAAAAATACCACCAGATACGGCACTGGATGGCGACCCATCCAGCTGCGCAGGGCAAACATACCGGCAATGGCGAGTAAAGAGGCGATCTGGCGCAAGGTTCCGAAAAAGGCCTCATCAAAACCCAGCACATCGATTTGCCACCACTGGGCACCTGGACCGAATGATGGCATGGCGCGAAAGACAAAAATGATAACCGCAATACCGATGATTTCACGACGCTTGACGGGGTCCATCTCGCGCACCAGCTGGTAGATGAGATACCCAATAATACCCAGAGAGCCTGCAAAGATGATTTCCTTTTTTAATGGCAGGTCTGAAAGCCCCAGCAGC
>JASFGH010000227.1:0-6706 GCA_050123865.1 Desulfobacterales bacterium
CCGTCTGCGATCATCGGATTCCTGTTGGTTCTGTTTTTTCTGGCGGTGGCGGTCTTTGCACCTTACATCGCACCACCGAAATATGCTCACAATCCCTATCTGATGCCGCACAAAGGTTTTTCACCGACCCCCAAACCGCCAAACAAAACCCATATTTTCGGCACGGCTTCCGGTCAGTATGACATTTTTTATGGTGTGGTCTGGGGCACCCGCACGGCATTCAAGATCGGGCTTTTTGTGGTGGGTTTTGCGGCTCTGGTGGGAATCGCGCTGGGGGCCATATCCGGCTATTACGGTGGCATCGTTGATGAGGTGCTCATGCGCGTCACCGATATCATGTGGGCCATACCCACCTTGGTGATGGCCATGACGATTGTGGTGGCCTTTGGCCGGGGGCTTGATAAAATCATGTATGCTCTGGCGCTGGTGGGCTGGCGCTGGTATGTGCGCGTGATTCGTTCTGAAATTTTGACATTGCGGGACCAGGATTTTGTTCAGGCCGCCAAAATCATGGGGGTATCGGACCTAAAGATTATTCTGCGCCACATTTTGCCCAACGCCATCTATCCGGCCTTAATCATGGCTTCCATGGACATGGGCTCAATGGTGATTATCGCTTCATTTATGAGTTTTGTCGGCCTGGGAGCGCCCAAAGGATATGCCGATTGGGGCCAAATGGTGGCGCTGGCGCGAAACTATATCGTCGGCCCTCCAGATGATCCGCTTAAATTTTGGTATACGATTGTTATCCCCGGCGGATGCATCGTTCTTTTTGTGCTGGGCTGGAACCTGATCGGCGACGCCCTGCGTGACGCCTTCGACCCGAAACTGAGAAGAAGATAAGCGTATTGCGGATTTCGGAGTTGTTGATTTTAATTTTTTTAGACAGAATCTACAGGATTATTCAGGCAAATTAATCCAACAGATCCTGTAAATCCTGTCTAAAACAAAAGAGAAAAATGGCTAAATTGCTCGAAACCGTCGACCTGGTGACCCATTTTTACACCTATGAAGGGGTGGTCAAGGCCCTCAACAAAGTCAGCCTGGTGGTCGATCACGGCGCTACTTATGGGTTGGTGGGTGAATCCGGCTGCGGTAAAAGCGTAACCGTGCGCTCCATCATGCGCATCGTGCCGGAGCCCGGACGCATAGAAAACGGCAAGGTGATTGTCTATTTAGATGAAAACCGCCGGCATGCGGGTCTGGATCTGCTAGCGCAATCAGAAGTCTTTATGGAAAGCCTGCGCGGCGACCGCATCTCCATGATTTTTCAAGAACCGAATGCAGCCTTGAACCCGACCATGAGCATCGGGGACCAGATTGGCGAAAGCTTTTTGTTTCATCAAAAAGAAAAGCTGTACGCAACAGTTCTCAAGGAGCTTGAATCGGAAGGCTGCCGTACGCTCTTTCCGCTAAAACAATTTCAGCAGGCCGTCTACCGCATTGCCGCCCGGCAGCCGGATGCCCTGATTCTCAATCTATTGGATCGGATTCCGATCTTTAAACACTGGCAGAGCCGATTAAAAAAAGAAGCCCGGCGGCGTGCAGTTGAAATTATCACCAAACTGGGGCTGTCCAATCCCGAACAGATCGTGGATCAGTACCCTCACAATCTATCAGGAGGCATGAAGCAGCGCATTGTGATAGCGATTGCATTGGCCTGCAGCCCGGTTTTGCTCATCGCCGATGAAGCCACATCAAATCTGGACGTCACCATTCAGGCCCAGATTCTGGAACTCCTGCGCCGCTTGAAACAGGAAGTTATTTCTTCGATATTGCTGATTACCCATGATCTGGGTGTGGTGGCGGAAACCTGCGATCGGGTTGGCGTTATGTATGCCGGCAACCTGTGTGAAGTCGCCGATGTCAAAGACCTGTTCCAGAATCCACGGCACCCGTACACCCGGGCCCTGCTCGATGCCGTGCCCAAATTTTCCATGCAAGATGATTTAAAAAGCATTGACGGCCATGTGCCCAATCTGGTTACGCCGCCGAGTGGCTGCCGGTTTCATCCCCGTTGTGCGCATGCCATGGCGGTTTGCCGGGAGGCCTTTCCCGAAATGACCGAAATCGGGAAAAATCACCTGGTGGCCTGCTACTGGGCCACTGCTCAAAAATGATTTTTTTTGACAGGATCTACAGGATTATTCAGGATAAATTTCTTTTTCATCACTTTCCGGAATAAAGTGATGAAACTCAATCCCGCCGTACGGCGGGAAATAAAGGAGTAAATTTTACTGCCATCGTAAAGCTCAATTATTAGATTCAAACTTTATTAAATGTAGCTAAAAAATCCTTTAAATCCTGTTAATTCTGTCTAATTTTTATTCACATGGACAAAATACTCGAGCTGAAAAATCTGAAAAAGCACTATCCCATTCAAGGGGGTGTTCTGCGCCGGGAAATCGGCGCCGTCAGAGCGTTGGACGGCATCGATCTGGACATCTATCGCGGGGAATGCCTGGGGGTGGTGGGTGAATCCGGATGCGGTAAGACCACCGCCGGCAAGGCCATCGTGCGCCTTTTTAAGCCGACCGGCGGCCATATCTATTACTATCCTGCAGATGCTGCCTCCAAAGCAATGGCTGACCTGGCGCGCATCAATAAGTCACGAATTAAAAAACTCGGCCTGCGCAACAGGCTGCAAATGGTTTTTCAGGATCCGACCACTTCGCTGGATCCACGCATGCTGGTTAAAAACATTGTTGCCGAACCCATCAAAACCCTGCAACGCATGAGCGGTCGCGATCTCGAGGATCGGGTACTGAGTCTACTCGAGCGGGTGGGTTTAACCCGCGACCACCTGCTGCGCTATCCGCATGAATTTTCCGGAGGGCAACGGCAGCGAATTGCCGTCGCCCGGGCCATTGCCACGGATCCTGAGTTTATCGTGCTCGACGAGCCGACTTCGGCCCTGGACGTATCGGTGCAATCCCAGATCCTCAACCTGCTAAAATCACTGCAGCAAAAGCTGCGGTTGACTTATATGTTTGTCACCCATCATCTTCTGGTGGTCAAATATATCAGCGATCGGGTGGTGGTCATGTACCTGGGCAAAATCGTGGAGCTGGCCGACACGCATGTGATCTTTTCCAGACCGCTGCATCCTTATACCCATGCCCTGTTGTCTGCGATCCCGATTCCGGATGTTGCGCACGAACAACAGCGCATTGTGTTGAGCGGCGATGTGCCCGATCCCGCCCACCCGCCGGCAGGTTGCCGCTTTCACACCCGCTGCCCGTTTGTTGTGGATCGTTGCCGGGCAGAAGAACCACTGCTTGAAGCCTTTGAACACGGTCATCGGGTTGCCTGCCACCGCGGGCAAGAAGTTGAAAAGTTGGTGGCCGAAACATTTGGCACCTCTTGACTCTCAAACTGGATTGCTGCTATTGATCAACATCCGTTTGCTGTTGAACAAACCTCCTACCACTCCACCAAAGGGGGATTTTATATGTTTTAAGCGTACCGAAACCTCGTCTCTTTCCGGGAAGGGGTTTTTCATTGAAATGTGAAACCTTAAATCAATGAAAGGAGGTTGGTCATGAAAGCATTCTTGATTTTTACCCTGGCCATACTTGTTGGAGGTCTCTACATGGCAACGTTTGCAAATAACGCAAGTGCGGGCGCAAAAATTGGCGTCATTGTCGTCGACATGCAGGGTGATTTTACCACCTATAAGAACGGTTCACTTGCCGTCGATGGAACGGATCAGGCTTTTGTTGAAAAGGTGGAGAAAACGACATTGGTGCTCAAAGAAAAAGGATATCCGATTTTTGCCACCCAGGACTGGCACCCGGCCGAGCATGTCTCATTTTATTCCAATCATGCCGGCAAAAAACCATTTGAGGCCATCCAGCTCGAAGGGCGAACCCAGGTGCTCTGGCCGCCACACTGTGTCCAGAATACCGCAAATGCATCGATTTTGTTGGATAATGATCTATTCATCGCCATTGTTCAAAAGGGAAAAGACAAGCGCTACGACAGCTATTCCGGTTTCCAGGATGACGGCGGCGCCAAAACAGAGATGGATCAGATCTTGAAGAAAAACGGCATCGAGGAGCTTATCGTCTATGGGATTGCCACCGATTATTGTGTCAAAGCAACCGCCATTGATGCCGCCGCCGCTGGATATAAAGTGACGGTGGTCGAGGGTCTGTCCAAAGGCGTGGCACCTGATACAACGGCCAAAGCCTTAGAAGAAATGAAGGCCAAAGGCATCACCCTTGTTAAAGAACTGGAGTAAGCAGAGTCCACAGCGTCGGAAATGATCCGGATTGACGGTTAACAGGGGGCACTCGTGACAGTTAAGATGTCACCGGCGTCCCTACCGCTTGAGGCCTTAAAGATCCAGAGTATCGACGTTGTGGGCCATACCCCCGTTTTATAGTGGTTGTCAAAAAACGTTCCGATTGCGGAATGCTTTTTTGCTACAACACTTATGCCGCCATCCTTTTTTCGGAACATTAATATGACAAGCGGTATAAAGCCGCACTGACCCCATATTGACAGATCAGCTGACGATTTTTGTCTCCCGCTGCACCTCCCGAACGACAAACAATTTTATAACCATCTGATATTTTATTAAATAATAATTCTATAGTTGCCTGGTATGTATTTTGCCTGTTCAAATCCTGCCAATGTTTATTTTTGTAATCTTTTTGACTTATCTTTTTCTACTAAATGACCGATATTATAATATATAAAAGCTAAATTTGGCATATGCGGCCGATGTGAGGTCGCCGGGCTCTGAAAGGTAACCCGTTTATGGGTAACGCTGTAACGATGAATACGGCTTTGATGGCTAAACAACCCACATATGAAGCCTTAACAGGTAGGATCGACGCACTCGAAAAAGAGCTGCAGCAAAGGATCCAATGCGAATCGGAACTGCGCGATCTTGGAGAGCAGTATAAGCTTATCTTTGATAAAGCCCGGGATGCGATTTTCATTATCCAAAACGATGTGATTCAATTTGCCAATCGCAGGGCAAGAACGGTTTTGGGCTATTCGGACGAAGAGCTGTCCACCACCGCCATTGCCAAACTGATCCATCCAAAAGACCGGGAGCATGTGGTCACCCGGCACCGGAAAAAACTAAAAGGTAAAAAAGTACCCGGTATCAATTCGTTCAGGATCATCAGCAAAAAAGGCAAAGAAATATGGGTGGAACACTTTGCGGTGAGTGTTCGCTGGCAAGGGCAGCCGGCCACGTTGAACTTTGTTCGCAACATAACGCAAAAAAGGAAGCTGGACGCTCAACTTCAATTTACGGCCCGGCTGGAAGCGATCGGTACCCTGGCAGGCGGGATTGCCCATGCGTTTAACAATCTTTTAATGGGTATTCAGGGATATGCATCGTTACAACTGATGGATATCGATTCAAAGCATCCGCACTATGAGACCTTTAAAAAAATTGAAAATGCCGTTGAAGAAGGCTCGGAACTCACCAAGCAGCTGATGGGTTACGCGCGCAAAGGCAGATATCGCTCAAGAGCCATTGCCATTAACGACATTTTAGAAAATACCTCTCAAACTTTTCAAAAAATGAAAAAGGAAATTGTCATCCATCGCGAATTCACCCAATGGCCGCATGCCATTGAGGCAGACCAGGGCCAGATGGAACAAATGCTGTTCAACCTATATATCAATGCGGCGGACGCAATGCCGGCTGGGGGGGACATTTATCTGAAAACCAAAAACGTAACCCATCGGGATATTCAAAGCGATCTTTATGAGCCCAGGCCGGGAAAATACGTCCGGATCACCGTTTCAGACACAGGCATGGGCATAGACAAAAAAATTCAGCATCGTATTTTCGATCCGTTTTTTACCACCAAAAAGACCGGCAAAGGAACCGGCTTAGGGCTGGCATCGGTTTACGGGATCGTCAAGAGCCACGATGGCTATATAAATGCGTTGTCGAAAAAGGGGCGCGGGACCACATTTTTTATATATTTGCCGGCAGTGGATAAAAAGAAAACAATGAGATAAAAATGCTAACCAATAATTTTAAATTAAATCTGGTTCGTGTTGGTAGTGACATCACTTACAGTAGCCTTAAAGAAATTGGCAGCGGCTTATTGACGTCATTTCATGGTATCCTTAAAGAAATCGATTTGGTACATTATGAATCGCCCATCATTGACAGCATCGATGCACAGCTGCTGACCCTGATTCTGGGTGAGGAATACGTCGGAAATACACTCGGGATTACCGATGCGGATCTAAAAATAGATGACGGAGATGAATTTTATAACTCGATTCTCGGCGGGAAAAATCCCAATAATGATGTTGCGGTTGTTTCCACTAAAAAATTAGCTCCCGCCAATATGGTTTCTGAAGACGAAATTGATCTTTTTGTCGACCGGACAACCAAGGTGGCTCTCCACGAAGTCGGTCATAATTTTGGTTTAACCGACCATCCTTCCTTCAAGCCGGCCGCTGATGGATCGCTGTGCCCGATGAGCAGAGGCGAGTTTAATAAGTTTGGCTATCGGGGCTATGTGCGGGCAATTGTTGACGGTCGCGGTTTTAGTTTTTGTGATGAATGCAAGCATTTTTTGCGTGCGGTTTACGGCTGGCAAAGCTCGCCAAACGGTATGGTAAATGATGGCTTGATTTCAAGCTCTAATTAGTGCGTTATCTGAATGACCTTGAGGCATGCCGCGATGGGTTTTTATCCTAAAGTCAACAGGCCCGGGCAGCA
>JASFGH010000228.1:0-6693 GCA_050123865.1 Desulfobacterales bacterium
GTTCTAAATTTCCATAAAGGTCAGTTTGCCGCTCAAAAGTTTTTCGCCAAGCACAAAAGCGCCCTGATAAAATCGGGTATACTGGCCGCAGCGGTGCTGGTGTTGATGTTTTTTAACCTGATGATGAAAACCCATACGCTCAACAAAGGCATCGACGCTATCAACGATCAGATGACTCAGGTATTTAAGGAGACATTTCCGGAGATAAAATCCGTAAAATATCCGTTCAAGGAAATGCAGGCGAAAATGCTCGAAACCAGGGGCAATGCGGTCTTGCAGGCCGAAACCGGCCCCCATGTGCGCAGAATTGACATCATTAACAGTATCAGTGAAAAAATACCCGCCAATATTACGGTTAATCTGAACCGGCTGGTCATTCAGCCGGAAAATGTGTTAATCTCGGGCACAACCGATACTTACGAATCGGTGGATACGATTAAAAGTCGCTTGGAATCTATTCAACAATTTGAAAAAGTCACCATTAGCTCGGCCAACCTGGATCGCACGGGAAAGGAAGTCCAGTTTATGCTCAAGGTGGAGCTGTAAAGATCGGCAACAAAGATCGATATGGAATTTATTCACAAATACCTGAATTTAAAGAAACTCAATCGTCGCGATAAATATATTGTATATGGTGTCGGCTGCCTGCTAGGGCTTCTGGTCATCGTACAGTTTATCATCCGGCCCTTTTTTGAAAACAAACAACAGCTGGAGCGAACCCTGCAAACACGAAAGGTGGAGCTTGAGCAAATGAGAGCGCTTCAGGCGGAATACAAAGCCCTGAAGGGTAAGATGCAGCTGTCTCAGGTCCGTGTCAACAAAAGAGAAAAAGGGTTTACCCTTAATTCGTTTCTGGTACAGACGGCAGGCCGGGTGGGGATAAAAGACCGCATCAGCTCTATGAAGCCGACGACAACCGCTCAGAAAAACAGCAATTTTAAAGTATCACGGGTTGAAATGAAACTGGATGCCATCTCATTGGAACAGTTGACCGCGTTTTTGCATGGTGTTGAAACCTCCAAAAATATGGTCATGGTCAAGAAACTGTCGATATCCAAGAAAGACAAAAATGAGGGCCTCATTAACGTAATTATGCAGGTTGAAACCATTGAAGCCTAAAGTAATTATTGATTGCGCTTGAACGCAATCAATAATTACTTGTTATTCGTTATTGGTTAGTTGTTAGGATGAAATTTTTTAAAACGCGATTTGCCTGGGCCGTTTACATCATCGGTGCTGCGCTGGTATTTTTATATGTTTTATTTCCGTCCGATCTGGCAAAACAATATCTGGCGAATATGATGCGTCAGATTCATCCGAACGTGAAAATGGAAATTGGCCGATTCAAGCTGGGATTTCCGCCGGCTTTAAGACTGCATGACGTTAGCGTTTATCATTCAGGGCGAACCATCGCCGATTTGGAAAATGTAAAAATATCGCCGCATCTTTTATCCCTATTTTTAGCGACAACCCGTATGTCGTTCAAGGGAAACGGCTACGGCGGCACGTTTAAAGGCGATGTGAACATTATCAAAAAGGCCGACGACCGTGAAATTGTCGTCGATGCCGATCTTGCCGGAATTCAGGTCAACCAGTTGGAAGCATTACGGGAATTTACAACTCACAGGCTATCCGGCATTCTGGACGGCACAGTGACATTGACGATCCAGGTCCCCCAACAGGCGCTCACGGGCGAACTGATTCTAACGGACGGAAAGATTGAATTATCACCGCCTCTGCTCGCTCAGCGGGAGTTGACCTTTGACAGCATTGAGGCCCAACTGATGTTTAACGGCCGTTCCCTGATGATTGAACACTGCGCGATAGTCGGCAACCAGCTCGATGGCGAGGTGGCCGGTTCGATCGGACTCAGTAATCACTCGTCAAGCAACATGTTGGACTTAAGGGGCAACATAAGGCCGCATGCGGAGTTACTGGCCCGTTTGGGCAATCAGGTCCCCAAACTGCTGGAAAATAAAAACTTGCAGACCCAGGGCATTCCTTTTAAAATCAAAGGGACCATGGATTCGCCCACATATTCTTTTTATTGAACGGCCGCTTGGCTGGAACCGTGTGCTTGAAGGCTAAATGACGCAGGCAACATTTTCGAATCATTTGTAGCGAAAGCGTCGTAAGCGGGCAATAGGCGCCCGGAATAAAGCTGATGGTATTTACACCCAAAAATTACTTTATGATCATCAACGTGCTGCTGATTGCCGCCGGCCTGTATTTTGGTGTCAGCGCCTTTTATACGATCGGCACTGCCTGGCTGGGGGCACCTGTTGAACAGCCGCCACAGGCTGGGTCAACAGCAAACCAGAAGCGCCCGGCGGAAACCCGGCCCATCACTGCTTATAGCGCCATTGCGCAAAGGAACCTATTCAATACCAATCCGGGCACCGAGGCACCGGCTCAAGCCATTAATGTCGACAATCTGAAAGAGACCGATCTGAAATTAAAGCTATGGGGTACGGTCGCCGGCAAAGGGCGCCGGGCGTATGCCGTTATCGAGGATACCAAAACCAGGGAGCAGAGCCTGTATCGCACCGGGGATTCTATCCAGAATGCAACCCTAAAGATGATCTTAAGGCAAAAGGTGATATTGAGCGTCAACGGCCAGGACGAAATTTTAGGAATGGAAGAGCCCGGCTCCGTTAAAAAAGGCGGTGCTCGCCCGCAGGTAGCCAGACAGGATAGAACTCCGCCGAAAATGCCCGTATCCTCCTATCCACGGCAGCTGACACTCAATAGCGATCAGATTGAAAGCGCGCTGGAAAATGTGGATCAACTCATGGAACAGGCCAGCATCAGGCCCCATATCGAAGAGGGCCAGCCGGCCGGAATTTCCATTACGGGGATCAAACCCAACACGGTGTTCAGAAAAATGCGGTTGCGCAATGGTGATATTATTACCGGCGTCAACGGCGCCCCGATTGAATCGGTGGAAGATGCGATGAAGATCTTTGGAGACTTGTCATCGGCTTCAGAGATCCAGCTGGAAATAAAGCGCCGCGGCCGCAAACGGACCTTGAATTACAAAATCGAATAAATTAACGGTTAAAAAAATGAACCTAAATGTCAAAAGCAATATAATGCGAATGATCGCGGCATTCGCTATCGTTGCAATCGTGCCCTTCTTATGGATCGCTGCCAGTTCCGCCCAGGAAGCCAGTCCCGCTAAGGCCTCGGGATCGGAGCAGTTTGTCTCAATTGATTTCAATAATGTGGATATCAATGTTTTTATCAAGTTTATGAGCGAACTGACCGGCACCAATTTTGTCGTTGATCAGCGCGTCAAAGGCCGGGTAACGATTATATCGCCCTCGAAGATTTCGATCAAAGAGGCGTACCAGGTATTCCTATCGGTCCTGGAAGTTCATGGCTATACCACGGTCCAATCAGGAGAGGTCATCAAAATCGTCCCGTCCCCCGACGCCCGCTCTAAAAGCATTGAAACCCGCCTGCGGGAAGAGGCGACCGATCCTGAGGATCGGGTCGTTACGCAATTGATACCGCTGAAATACGCCGATCCGGTTGAAATCAAACGGCTGTTTACCCCCATGGTGTCTAAAAGCAGCGTTATCCTGGCCTATCAGCCGACCCAAATGATGATTATCACCGATGTGCTGTCCAATATCCAACGCTTGCTCAAAATTCTGAAAAAAATCGACGTGCCCGGTATCGGTCAGCAAATTACGGTGATTCCCGTCGAGTATGCCGATGCCACCAAGATGGTCAACCTGCTGAATACGGTTTTCAAACCCACGCGCAAGACGACCAAAGGTGTTCAGGCCCAACCCGTCACCATGGTGGCCGATGAGCGTACCAACGTCATCGTTCTGCTGGCGAACAAGGTCGACACCCTGCGCATCAAACAGCTGATAGCTATGATTGACAAGGAAACCCCTCGCGGTAAGGGAAAAATCCATGTTTATTATTGTGAACATGCCACCGCTGAAGACCTGGCCAAAGTGCTGCAGGAGGTACCCACCCAGCAGACAGGGACTGCCCCGGCCAAAGGTAAAGCGCCCACCCCGCTGGTTGCCGGCAAAGTCAGGATATCGGCCGACAAATCAACCAACAGCCTGATTATCGTGGCGGACCAAGAAGATTACCTTGTTCTGGAAGAGGTCATCAAAAAACTGGATATCCCGCGCTCGATGGTCTTTATCGAAGCACTGATCATGGAGGTGGATATGGACACCAGCCTGGATATCGGGATCGACTGGCAGGCGTTTGGGGAGGTAAGAGATGCGAACGTCGGCGCCACTTTTACCGATAGAATCCAGCCCAGTTTAGATTCGGGCACCGGGCTCCCGATCAATCCGTTTACAGGGGGCTTTGCGGTCGGTTTGATCAGCGGCACCACTGAAATCGCCGGTATTACGGTCTCCAATATCTCGGCGATCATCAGGGCCGTTAAAACCGACGATGAATTCCGCATTTTATCCACACCCCAGATTTTGACCACCGACAATGAAGAGGCCCGCATAACCGTCGGTGAAAACCGGCCGTATCAGACGCGTTCGACCACCGACCCTTCGGGCGGGACATTCGAGTCTTTTGAGTACCGGGATGTGGGCAAAATTTTAAAAATAACACCCAGTGTGACCGAAGGCCGCCTGGTGCGCATGAAAATTTCGCTGGAGGTCACCAACATCGACCTGGCCTCGACCCTGACCACTTCATCGACGTTGCCGGTCACCCAGAAGCGTACGGTGGATACCACCGTTATCATCAAAGACAGCCAGACGGTGGTCATCGGCGGTTTGATCGATGATGAGAGCACGCGCAACGACACCAAAGTTCCGGTCCTGGGTGACGTTCCGCTACTGGGCTGGTTGTTTCGCAAACGAACCGAAACCAATGCAAAAACCAATCTGTATATTTTCCTGACGCCACGGGTCATTAAAAGTCCGCTGGAGGCCGAGGAAATCTATAAAGATAAGCGGGGAACAATGGGCACCGTCGAAGAAGGCGGCATAAAGCTTTATGAAGAAAAGGTGCCGGCACCCAAAGAAATCGAATAAAGTTATGATTTCACGTTTAACCGATATACTCAAAGACAAATTCGGCCTCGATGAAGAGCACCTGGCTGAAGCCCGGCGCCTGCATACTGAATCTGGGGAACATATTGGTCAGATTTTAATCGATCAGAAGAATTTATCAGAAGACCAATTGCTGGAGGCACTCAGCATTCAATACGGAATGCCCTTTTGGTCCCGGTTGCCTTTTGAGAGCACCGAATCGGATTTCACCGATAAAATCTCCATCCAGTTTTTAAAAAAATATCATCTGGTCCCGCTGGAATACACCGAGGCTATCTCCGCTAAAGATTGCGGCTTGAAGCCTTTTGATGATTCTAAAAACGTGACAACTCAATTCCAGCCGGGCTGCGTCATTGCCATCAATGACCCGCTCAATTTTCAGCCGTTGGACGACCTCGTTAAAACCATCGGCATCACCGATTATCAAGTGGTCCTGTCCACCCGCGAAGCCATTGTGTCGGCAATCAACCTGCAATATGATTTGCGCCGCGATTCCGCCGAGCAGCTGGTGCAGGACATGGAGGAAAACGGCAGTAATATCATCAGCGAAATTGAAGAAACCGCTGATCTGCTGGATGACACCAGCGATGCACCGATCATTAAGCTGGTCAATCACATCATCTCGCAATCCATCAAAGCACGGGCCAGCGATATTCATTTTGAGCCTTACCAGAACAGTTTTACGGTTCGCTACAGGGTCGACGGGATTCTGTACGATCTGCTGACGCCGCCCAAATGGATTCAGCCGGCTTTAATCTCACGGGTTAAGGTCATGGCCAAAATGAACATCGCTGAAAAACGATTGCCCCAGGACGGGCGCTTTGAAGTCAAGATCGGCGATCAAGATATCGACGTGCGGGTGTCCACCATTCCGACGGCTTTCGGTGAACGGCTGGTTTTGCGGCTGCTCAACAAATCCGGCTCCTTACTAGAGCTGGAGGATCTGG
The DNA here is from genome assembly GCA_050123865.1 of Desulfobacterales bacterium. Classification (GTDB taxonomy): domain Bacteria; phylum Desulfobacterota; class Desulfobacteria; order Desulfobacterales; family JAHEIW01; genus JAHEIW01. The sequence continues at coordinate 5,996 of JASFGH010000228.1, forward strand.
GCCTTGAACCGGGCCGGCTGAAATTATTAAAGCGACTGGTATCGAGCCCCAACGGCATTATCCTGAACACCGGCCCCACCGGTAGCGGCAAAACTACAACGCTCTATGCGATTTTATCATCTATCAACGAGCCCAACATCAATATCATCACCATCGAGGATCCCATTGAATATCAGATCAAGGGTATCAGCCAGATACAGGTCAACCCCAAAATCGAGCTGACATTTGCCCGCGGCCTCAGATCAATCGTGCGTCAGGACCCGGACGTCATTTTGGTCGGCGAAATCCGCGATAAAGAAACCGCCGATATAGCGGTTCAATCCGCTCTGACCGGGCACCTGGTGTTTTCGACCCTGCACACCAACGATTCCGCCAGTGCCATTACCCGACTGGTGGACATGGGGGTCGAGCCCTTTTTAATTTCATCGTCTATCCTGGCGGTGGTCGCCCAACGCCTGGTGCGGGTGCTCTGTGAAGACTGTCGCCGCGTCTATGAGCCCAACCCGATTTATTTGAAAAGCATCGGTTTTTCACCGGAGCTTTTCAGCGAACATACGGTTTACAAGGCACGGGGATGTGAAAATTGTTTTAACACCGGTTACAGGGGGCGGCTGGGCATTTTTGAGATCATGGTTTTAACCGAGTGGTTAAAGAGCCTGATTCTTAAAACCTTTGATTCCAACCGCATTAAAAGTGAA
>JASFGH010000229.1:0-6643 GCA_050123865.1 Desulfobacterales bacterium
AATTTACGCAAAAAAGGAAATTGAACTGCCGCTTGTCGAGGGCTCCGAGGGGGAAAAGGCCATTGATATTTCAAAGCTGCGGGCCACCACTGGCCTGATAACGCTGGACCCCGGCTATGCCAATACCGGCAGCTGCTTAAGTTCCATCACCTTCATGAACGGGGAAAAGGGTATTTTGCGGTATCGCGGTATTCCGGTTGAGGAGCTGGCCGCCAATGCCACCTTTAAAGAGACCGCTTATCTATTGATCAATGGCAGATTACCCAATCGTGAAGAGCTGACGCGGTTTTCGGTTCTGCTCAATGACAACTCACTGGTGCACGAGGATATGCGCACCTTTTATGAAAGCTTTCCACGTTCCTCTCATCCCATGGGGATTCTTTCATCGATGGTCAATGCCCTAAGAAGTTTTTACCCGGAGCTTCAGAATCTGGAAGAAGAGATTAACATGACCGTGACGCGTCTGCTTTCCAAGATCCGGACGCTGGCGGCGATGTCCTATAAAATTTCAAGAGGACATAAAGTGGTTTATCCCCGCCCCGATCTGGCCTATTGTGCCAATTTTTTAAATATGATGTTCGATTCGCCGGTTAAACCCTATGAGATCGATAACGATGTGGTCAACGCCTTGCGTGTATTCTGGATTTTGCACGCCGACCATGAACAAAACTGTTCGACTTCGGCAGTGCGATTGGTGGGAAGCGCCCGGGTTACCCTGTATGCCGCCATTTCGGCCGGAATTGCGGCTTTGTGGGGCCCTTTGCATGGCGGGGCCAATCAGGCGGTTATCGAAATGCTCAGTGAAATCGCTGAAAACAAGAATATGAATCGAGCGATCGAAAGGGCCAAAGACAGGCGAGATCCCTTCCGATTGATGGGATTCGGGCACCGGGTTTATAAGACCTATGATCCGCGGGCCAGGATCATGAAAAGAATGTGCAATACGCTTTTGGACAAACTGAAAATTTCCGATCCGCTGCTGGATATTGCCAAGGAGCTTGAGGCGGTGGCGCTGGAGGATGATTATTTTATCGAGCACAACCTGTATCCGAATGTCGATTTTTACAGCGGTATTGTGCTGCGGGCGATCGGAATTCCCACCAATATGTTCACGGTGATGTTTGCCATTGGTCGATTACCGGGCTGGATTGCCCAATGGAAAGAGAGCCTGGATGATCCCAATTGGAAGCTGGGCCGTCCTCGTCAGATATACTCCGGTCCGACCCAGACTGAATTTATTCCCATCGATAAACGCTAAAAAAACCTATCTTTAAAATGCATCTAACGCCCAAGGGCTTTGTTGCAAACCGATTCAAAAGCCTCGAATACTAACGTGTATGCTCCGTTTTTGAATCGGTTTGCGTCGCGCCCTTGGACGTTAGCTACTATTTTTAAGATAGGTTTTGGTTTAGTCCTTTATTCGTTTCTCTTGAACTCTACGATCAGAATAAGGCCCAGCAATCGATTAAGGCGGATATACCCAGAATCAATTACAGCTCTATCTCATAATTGCATGTTTATAATTAGCAACTAGAGTATAGATCTGGTCGTTATTCTACAGTTGGGACCACCATCACGGGGCAGGGCGCGTGTGCAATCACGTTTTGTGCGACGCTGCCCATTAAAACACGCTTGAGTCCGGTTCTACCGTGGGTTCCCATGAGGATGAGATCAATCTCTCTATCTTTTGCCTCCTGGACAATGAACTCATGGGGTGATCCTCCCATACGAACGATGGTCTCGCAGGCGATTTTGGCCTGGTCGACCTTTTTTTCGGCCTGATCAAGATGCTGCCGGACCTCTTCTGACATTTGCTCCACAAGGGTCGGGGCCACCGCCATTTGTTCCGGATAGAGATCAACAACGCTGACCAGAAATATTTGACTGTTACAGATCCCACCCAGGCTGATGGCCTGGTCCACCGCCGCCATGCTGAAGTCGGAGCCGTCAACGGCCACCAGAATTCTTTCACCCCGGGTCAGGGGGCAAACGCATTTTAATTCTGTCATATTCATGTCCTCCAAAATAAACAAAGAGCGCTATAAGCAGTTATATCATAAACCACAATATATTTATCATCAGTGCATTCCAACGATTCCGATCATGGACAGGGCGACGAGAGCAGCTACCCAGAGCGCAAGGAAAAAGTAAAGATAAATCTTATCAGAGGCATATGCAAATGCCACGGCAATCAGTGCCCAAAGAGCGACACTACAACCCAAAGCCAGACCGAACTGGGTGAAACCATCGCCATGGGTGAAATGGCTGAGGTAAAAGTGTCCACCGGGAAATTCACCACCCACCTCCTGCCACACGGTCTGGGCGTCTTTGCCCTGAAATATGGCATTAAAGAGCTTATATGGATTCAAAACATTTTTATCCGGTGATGCCACAGATATAACCGGACCGACCATGCATATTATACAGGAGATAATGGTGATCCAATATACGATGGCACCGTATATGGTTTGTGCACGCGGCATTTTTGGGGTTTCTTGAGCGCTCATATCATCACCTCCTTAAGATTCTGATCGAGTGAATTTGATAATGGATCGGGTAACACCTGCAAAAATCACCAGGAATACGACACCATTAAGCCAATTCGGCACCGCGCCGATAACTCCCAGCATGTTTAGGCCTTTGGTCAGCAAACCGAAGCACGCAAAAAACATAAATCCGATGAGCAGGAACCGCACGAAACCGGCCTTGACCCGGATGAGAATCAGGGCGCCGAGCAATCCACCCAGGACTTGTCCGACCAGCCAGGGTGCTGCAAATACCGGGATGATGGCGCCCATCAGTAGATAGGGCCACACACCGATGCAGTCGCCCATACCGAGCAGAACCCCACTATTGGCAGCCGCCACCTTGAGGGGAACCGCCATAATCACGTTTTGCGCCGGCACGATGGCCCAGCCGGCCCCCAGGCCGAAAAATCCGGAAAGCAAACCGACGCCAATAATGGCGCCCAGCACCCAGCCGGCTCGGGTCAGCGGATAATCAATGACTTTGTTCAGAGAAACTTCATGGTAAGGTTGGGAGAGTTTCAGCCACTTGGTAAAGCTATCCACTTTTTTGACCTCGGGCCACTCGATTTTTTTGCCGCCGACCAGAAAATATACGGCCAGAGAGCATAAAATGAGCCCCAGGGCCAGACGCACAAGGCCTTCGCCGGTTTCTCCCAGGTGCTGGGCCACATAAATGGCGCCCTGGGCGCCGCCGAAAGCCCCCACACCGTATGCAGCTGCACAGAAAATACAGATTTTCAGATTGGCCAACCCCCCCTTCATAAAAGGGCCGGTGGAGACCAGGCCGCTGAACATGGCCACGATCAGGCCCGTTGCCCGAACAATGAGGCTGTCTACAGAAGTGAAAGCCAACATGAAAGGCGTAAACAAAACACCACCACCGATGCCGCCGATGACGGCAACCAGGGCAATTGCAAAACTCAGAAAAAAGAAACCAAACAGCCAGCCCCATATGGCTCCGCCGGACATTTCGCCAGGCTGTGTTTCCGCAGTTCCTGTGATCAAGCCCAGTGCTAAGTAAGAAACGATAAGCACCAGCAGCATCACATTCACTTCGAGCCATGGAGATTTGAAGAATTTACCCATCCGTATCCTCCTTCTTCGTATGATTTGCAGAAAGAGCCACGTATCATAATATGGATGAATTTGTCAAACAAAATATGGATTTATAAATGCTTGAAAAATCAATTAATACAGTGTTTTATACCATATTGTGGCACCTGATAGGTTGAGGGTAAAAGCAGTTGGTTTGCTTTGGCTAGCGGAAACCAAATCGGCAGGTGAAGTGAAGAAAATTCGAACTCAGATTACCGCTCAGTTCTCATTTTGAATCCCGCACGGGGCAGGGAAATTTCTCCGTCAAAAAGCAGAACTCCGTATCGACCGGCCTTTTTTGCCAGTATTGCGGATGCGCCTGTTTTTATATGATCCTTTTTCATCAAGGGCCTTCATTCCCGATTAAATTCAACCGCTACCGGCACCGCCTTCCAGATCTCTGCGCAGTATTCTTTGATGGAACGATCGGATGAAAATTTGCCCATGCGGGCGACATTTAAAATCGACATCCGTGTCCAGCGCATCGTGTCGCGGTAAGCGTCGTTGACCTGCTGCTGGCAGGCGACATAATCTGCAAAATCAGCCAGCACTAAATATTCATCATGGTAAAGCAATGCATCCACGATCGGTTTAAACAAATAGGGGTCTCCTTTTGAAAACTGTCCGGATAAAATAGCGTCAAGGGCCGACTTTAAGGCTGGGTCTGACTGGTAAACCTCATAGGGATTGTAGCCCGCCGTCTTGCGTTCTTTGACCTGCTGGGCGGTCAGGCCGAAGAGAAAAAAATTTTCTGCACCGACTTCCTCCCGCATTTCAACATTGGCGCCATCCAGCGTCCCGATGGTCAGGGCCCCGTTAAGCGCAAATTTCATGTTGCCGGTGCCGGAGGCTTCCTTTCCGGCCATGGAAATTTGTTCGGAAAGATCAGCCGCCGGATAGATTAACTGACCGTTTTTAACACTCAAATCAGGAATAAACACGACCTTGATTCGGTCCCTGACGTCCGGATCGGAGTTGACAACCTCACCAACTGAATGAATCAGCTTGATAATCCGTTTGGCCAGGTCATAGCCCGGGGCAGCCTTGCCGCCAAAGATAAACGTCCGCGGCACGATATCCAGTTCCGGCTGGGCTTTGAGGCGCTGGTAAAGCGAGACGATATAGAGCGCCATCAAATGCTGGCGCTTGTATTCATGGATCCGTTTGACCTGGATATCGAACAGCGACTGCGGATCGACCTGTATGCCGGTCTGATTTTTGATCAGGTCGGTCAGGCGGTGCTTGTTTTCCAGTTTGATGTTTTGCCACCGGGCTTGAAAATCCGGATCGTCTGCGAGGGGTTCCAGCTTGCGCAGGGTATTCAGGTCGGCTGCCCAGCCGTCTCCCGCGGTTCGCTTGATCAGTGCTGCCAGGCCCGGATTGCTCAAAACCATAAAACGTCGCGGGGTCACGCCGTTGGTTTTGTTACTGAATTTTTCGGGCATCATCTCGAAAAAGTCACGCAACACATCTTTTTTGACCAGCTCGGTGTGCAGGGCGGCCACACCGTTTATGGCATGGCTGCCAACACTGGCCAGGTTGGCCATGCGAACCGATCTTTCGCCGGATTCATCGATTAACGACATGCGCGCTGTGCGCGCATCGTCTCCGGGGAAACGCTCGCGCACTTGCTGCAAAAAGCGATGGTTAATCTCGTAGATGATTTCCAGATGACGCGGCAGCACCCGTCGAAACAGCGGCAGCGGCCATGTTTCCAGCGCTTCGGGCAGCAGGGTGTGGTTGGTATAGCCACAGGTTTCTACGGTGATGTGCCAGGCGGTATCCCAATCCATGGCGTGTTCATCCACCAGCAACCGCATCAGCTCGGCCACCGCGATGGCCGGGTGCGTATCATTGAGCTGCACGGCCCACAGTTTGTGCAGGTCCTGCAGTCGACCACCGGCCTGCTGGTGAATAGCGATGATGTTTTGCAGCGAGCAGGAGACAAAAAAGTATTGCTGCTCCAGTCGCAAGCGTTTGCCGGCGATCGGCTCGTCATTGGGATAAAGGACTTTGGTCAGGTTTTCAGAGGCCACCTTTTTGTCCACCGCACCATAGTAATCGCCGACATTGAAGGCCTGAAAATCAAAAGATCCGGCGGCCTCGGCTTTCCACAGCCGAAGGGTGTTGCAGGTATTGACGCGGTAGCCCGAGATGGGTGTATCATAAGGGGTGCCTTTGACCACCCGGTCCGGTATCCAGCGCACTCCCTCGCGGCCATCGGCATCCCGCTCGCGTGTAGTATGACCGCCTAATTTGACCTCAAACTGAACTTCCGGCCGGGCAATTTCCCAGGGATTGCCTAAATGCAGCCAGTTATCAGTCATTTCCACCTGCCAGCCGTCGCGGATTTCCTGGTGAAAGATGCCGTGCTCGTAGCGGATGCCAAAACCGATGGCCGGCACCTGCAAGGTCGCCAGCGAGTCCAGGTAACAGGCGGCCAGCCGGCCCAGACCGCCGTTGCCCAAGCCAGGCTCCTCTTCCTGTTGCAGCAATTCGTCAAGGTTCTGGCCGATGGCTTCCACCGCCTGGCGTGCCGGTTCCTGAATTCCCAGATTGATCAGATTATTGCCAAGATGCGGGCCCAGAAGAAACTCCGCCGACAGATAACAAACGATTTTGACGTCTTTGTTGAGCCAGGTTTCTACCGTTTTGATCCAGCGGCGCAGCAGTCGATCCCGCACGGTATAGGCCAGGGCCATGTAATAATCGTTAGGCGTGGCGATCTCCGGAAATTTACCCTGAACGTAAAACAGATTGTCGAGTATCGCGCGGCGTAAAGTCTCCATGCTGGTGCCGGTGCGATCGTCTTCAACCAGAATGTGTTCACGCGATAGGGGTTCATCAGAACGAGTCATCGGGATGTCCTTTCTTCTTTTGGGTGAAAAACGATACTGTTGTAAATAATTCCGGGACGGCACACTATAATTGCCATATCATTGGAATGAATATGGAACCCATCAACCAGACCAGCAAGTTGAGCGGCATGCCCAGTTTGAAGTAATCGCTGAAGCGGTACC
>JASFGH010000230.1:0-6621 GCA_050123865.1 Desulfobacterales bacterium
CAATCCGGGTTCCAGTTCAGTGGATTCATCTTTATAGGCTACTAGCGCTTCGTAAATGTTGTCACATACCTGAAACGAGTTGCCGTCGGTTTCATAGGCCGGATCCAGTCCGACACTGTCGCCACCTCGACCCCAGATGAATGTGCCGCCATGTTTCGGTGTCGCCAGTGCCGTGCCGGCACACACAAAGACGGCTAAGGTGAATAGTAAAATGATTTTTTTGAACATGTGTCCCCCTTTCGTTTGGTTGGTTAACATGCTTCTAACAAATAAAGACCTGTTAAACAAGGATCAATAAGATCTCTAACAAAAGCAAAATTGAATGTCAAAAATAAACTGTACAAGGTGCCGATATTTATACATAACTATACCACTATCTATATTCTTTTTTCTTCGACGCCGTGGCAGGCCACATATGCGCTGGAATCCTGCTCGATCAGCCGGGGTATTTCCTGAATGCAGCGATCATTGGCATAGATGCAACGGCCGTGAAAAACACAGCCCGAGGGCAGGTTGATGGGTGTCGGCACCTCGCCTTTGAGCTTCAGGTGTTTGGGTTTTTGCACGCCGAGCTCCGGAATAGCGCTCAGCAGTGCCCGAGTGTAAGGATGCATCGGTTGTTCATATAGCCTTTGGGTCGGCGCCAATTCACAGATGGTGCCCAGGTACATGACCGCCACGCGCGTGCTGATATGCTTGACCACCGAAAGGTCATGGGTGATAAACATATAGGTCAGGCCCCGGTTTTCCCGGGCTTCCATCAGCAGGTTTAAAATCTGGGCCTGGATGGAAACATCCAGGGCCGAAACCGGCTCATCCGCCACAATAAATTCAGGATCAACCATCAGGGCGCGGGCAATGCTGATCCGCTGTCGCTGGCCACCGGAAAATTCATGCGGATACCGCCCGGCCCAGGCAGGGTCGACCCCGACCTGCTGCATCACCTCGGCCACTTTGTCTTTAGCTGCTTGAGCGCTGATGGATTTGTTGTGAAAATACACCGGCTCCGCCAGAATCTTATTGACCGTCATGCGCGGATTCAATGATGCATACGGATCCTGAAAAATCATTTGCATTTTTTTGCGAAAGGGCAGCATCTGCTGGGGGCTCAAATGATCGATGCGTTGATCCCGATAGTGGATCTCACCACTGTTGGGCGGGTACAATCCCAGAACGGCCCTGGCCAGCGTTGATTTGCCGCAACCGCTTTCCCCCACCACCCCCAGCGTCTCCTGAGGCATGATCTTAAAGCTGACCGCATTAACCGCCTTTACGGTGGTTTTTTTGCGAACCACTCGCCCGTTTTCCCATGCCAGCTGGTCGAGCAAACCACCGGAAATGTCAAAGTGTTTAACCAGTTCTTTTACGGTTAATAGGCTGTTGTTGGATTCCATAGCTGAAAGTTTTGAGCTGCTTTTTTAGAAAATCAAATGGTTTATTTGATCATATGGCACGCGACCATTCGACCCTGTTGCTCCTTGCTGATCAGAGCCGGCACCTCTGCGCTGCAGATCGAATCACTGATCGTGCAGCGTGGATGAAACGCACAGCCCCGAGGTATTTCCGTCAGATTCGGCATCATGCCGGGAATCTGGTTTAAACGTGAGCCCGGCGGTATGATGCCGGGTAAAGCTTTGATCAAACCCCGGGTATAGGGATGTTGGGGATCCTGTACAACGGACTGGGTGGATCCGCTCTCTACGATTTTGCCGGCATACATGACCACTATTTTTTCGGTGATCTGGGAGACAACCCCCAGGTCATGGGTAATCAATATCAAGCCCATTTTTTCAGATTCACATAATTCCAGCAACAAATCCATAATTTCAGCTTGAATGGTGACATCCAGAGCAGTGGTGGGCTCATCGGCGATGATCAAACCGGGATTCGTCAGCAGTGCAATGGCGATGACAATGCGCTGTCGCATACCCCCGGAGCACTCATGGGGGTACTGCTGCAATCTTTTCTCCGGAGATGGAATATGGACTTTTTTTAATTTTTCCAGCGCAATGTCCAGCGCGTCGGTTTTGCTGACATCCTGGTGGGCCAGCACGGTTTCCGTCATCTGGGTGGCGATGGTCAGAACCGGGTTGAGCGTCATCATGGGGTCCTGAAAGATCATACTGATGCGGTTGCCGCGAATGGCGCGCATCTGTTCTTCGGGCAGGCGATGGAGTTCCCGGTTTTCAAACCGGATCTTGCCGCCGGAAATATAGCCGGGCCGGCTGATTAAATTGATGATGGCAAAGCCGGTCACCGACTTTCCGGCACCGCTTTCTCCGACGATGCCCAGGCGCTCGCCTCTGTCGAGCGTGAAGCTGACACCGTCAATGGCGGTTAATTCGCCCGACCATAAGGCAAATTTAACTTCCAGATCTTTAACTTCAAGTAGATGACTCATTTAATTCGTATTTGGTGTTTAGTGTTTAGAGGCCATTTCAAAATTCCTTTTCCGCTGGTCTGCGGCTTTTGCAAAGCGCTAAGCTCGTTTTGCTAAATCTTGAAAACTCGGCCTGGCGCCCTCAAACAGTTCAAGATTTTACGCTCCTCTTCGCTAAGCGCTTTTGGGCAAAAGTCCGCAAAATAGACACTAAAGGAATTTTGAAACGGATTCTAGTGTTTTGTTTTTAGCCAAAAGCGTTATCCTTTATAGAGTTTGGGGTTGAGAACATCCCGCATCCAGTCGCCCAGCAAAAGAACGACCAGTATAAAAATAACGAGCAAGACACCCGGGAAAAAAGTAATCCACCAGGATCCACTGAAGATGTATTCAAAGCCGGACCGAATCAAAGAGCCCAGCGAGGGTTTGGTGATGGGCATGCCCAACCCCAGAAAGGAAAGGGCCGCCTCACTCATGACCGCATTTGCTACCTGGATGGTCGAAAGCACCAGAACCGGGGTGAGGGTATTGGGCAATATGTGTCTAAAAATGATCCGCCAGCCGCTGATGCCGATCACCCGGGCCGCTTCGACATACTCCTTGTTTTTTTCACCCAGGACCGACGCCCGCACCGTGCGGGCATACTTGGGCCATTCTGACATTCCGATAATAATGATCAACAGGGGCAGAGCCAGATCTTCCCAGCGGCCGACGCCAAAGGCCAGCTTGAAAATGGCGCTGGTAAAAATGGCTACGATCAGATAGGGGATCGAAAATTGAATATCGGCGACGCGCATTAAAAATGCATCCAGCTTACCCCCGAAATAACCGGCAAGCAGACCGACCAGAATGCCGAGGAAGGCCTGGAATAACACCGCACCCACGCCGATGAGTAGCGATACCCGCAGGCCGAAAATCATGGTGCTGAGCAGGTCGCGCCCCTGAATGTCGGTTCCCAGCAGGAATTTTTCATTACCGTTTTCCATCCACGCCGGCGGGGTCTCGGCATCCATGATATCGATGGTGGCTGTATCGTAGGTGTCATGCGGCACCACCACCGGCGCCAGGATACTTATCGCCACCAGCACCGACAGCACGCAAAAGCTTGCGATTGCGATCGAATCCTGTTTGAAATTGTAAAACAAATAGGAATTTTTAAATCGTTGCCAGGTGTTCATTTTCGGCCTGCAATTCTGATCGTGGGATTGACAAACCCGTAGACGATATCAACGATGGTATTGATGACCACAAAAATCGCACCCACCACAACCAGGTAGGCCACCAGCAGAGAGGTATCCGAGCGCTCCACCGCCTCTATGAACATGAATCCCATCCCATGCCAGTTAAAAACCGATTCGGTCAAAATAGTGAAGGCCACCAGGATCCCCAGCTCAACGCCAAAGATGGTGATCACCGGCAGCAAGGTATTTTTAAAGGCGTGAACGAACCAGACGCGCTCGCGGGGCAGGCCTTTGGCCCAGGCAAATTTGATGTATTCGGTTTCTAAGATCTCCATCATTTCGGCCCGCACCAGCCGAATAAAAAGCGGCAGCATGATCGTTGAGAGCGACACGCTGGGCAGGATCAGGTGTTTGAGACCATCCCAGGTAAAAAAACCGCTTTCCCAGCCCCAGATATTGACCGTTTCGCCACGCCCGTAGGAGGGCAGCCAGCCCAATTCCACGCTAAAAAAATAGATCAAGGCAATGGCGGTCAGAAACACCGGAACTGCAACTCCGATGGTACTGACGGCCATCACGATTCGCGAAAGCCAGCTTTTAGGATAGATGGCGGCATAAACGCCAGCCGGAATGGATATCACAATCAGAATGAGGGCTGTGGCAATTACCAGCTCAAGGGTTGCGGGTGCCTTGGATACAATGACTTCTAGGGCCGGCTTTTTATAAAAAAAGGACAGCCCCAGATCGCCTTTGCATGCGTTTTTAACAAAACGAACATACTGGACGTAGAAAGGATCATTCAGACCCAATTGATCCCGGATGATGGCTCTCTCAGCCGGTGTGACCCGCTCGCCCACCAGGTCTCTGACCGGATCGCCGATTGAATGCTGAATCGAAAATCCCACCAGGCTGATGACCAGCATCACAAAAATAGCTTGAATGACGCGTCGAATGATAAATGCAAACATCGCCGACCTTTTATGAAAGGTGAAGGGATTCGGTGCTTTTTAATACGACCAATGACGGAGCAGGTCAAGAGAGAAAGCGTCAAAAATTCTGAAATAATTTCCTTAGGATAAAGGTGTCGACATGCGGAGGAAGTGTATGCCCTAACCATAAGCAGATCGAAAAATAATAGGGCAGGCGGTCTGTCTGCTAACAACCACCTGCCCTGTTTTTAAGATATCCAGTTTCCGCAGTCGATCAGGCACCCATCACAGTTTCCGGCACCCTTTCGAATTGATAGCGGGCCTCGGACAATTGTTACGCTATTTGATGACCAGATCGCCTAAATAGGGAAAGTTCATCGTGTTCACGATCGGCTTGATCATGACGTTATTTTTGCCGGCATAGGAATGGTTCTGCCAGTGAAACGGCACGAAAGCGGCATCATCGTATAGAACTTGTTCGATCTGCTGTAGTATTTTAGTGCGCTTTGCCAGATCGGTTTCAACCTGGGCTGCCATGGTCAGCTTATCAATTTCAGGATTGCAATAGTTGCCGCTGTTATACTGGCCGTATCCGGTTTCTTTATTGGGGCACATGCCTAAAAATTCGGTGAAATTGCCGGAATCTTCCGTATCCGAATGCCAGCCGATCATTTGGATATCGGCCACCTGGGCATCAAACTCATCCCAGTACTGGGCCTTGGGCATGGTCTTCAGATTGACCTTGATGTTAATCTTGGCCAGCATGGATGCAAATGCTTCGGCGATCTTTTCATCGTTTACATAGCGATTGTTGGGTGCAATCATGGTGACTTCAAAGCCCTTTTCCAGACCGGCTTTTTTCATGAAATCCTTGGCTTTCTTGAGGTCATAGCGGGGCTTTAAAGCTGGATTGTACCCCATATAGCCCTTGGGGCCTTGCTGACCGGCCGGGGTTGCGGTGCCTTTCATAATTTTTTGGGCAATACCCACATTATTAACCGCGTGGACAATAGCCTGACGAACATTCACATCCTTAAATTCGGCCCGGCGCTTCTGGTTTAACTGCACTGTGATAATACGGCCGCCGGAATAGGTCACCAGTTTGACTTTGGAATCTTTTTCGATCCGCTGGAAATCCTGCGGCGGTACCGGTGAGATGAAATCCACATCACCGGAGAGCAGGGCGGCCACCCGGGTGGCATCTTCTTTGATCTGCGTCAGGATAATCTTGCTGACATTTCCGGGAGAATCTTTATCCCAGTAATCGGCGAATCTTTCGAAAACATATTTGGCACCCTGTTCCCATTCCACGACTTTGAAAGGACCAGTACCGGAACTGTTTTGCAGCGCGAAGGAAGGGCCGATTTTAACAACCGCGTCTTTGGGCTGACCGGTGGCATCCGTACCGCTGTAAAATTGACTGTCCAGCGGAAAGATGTAGGTGGCCATGTTGATCAGCAGGGCGTAGGGTTTTTTGGTCTTGATATCAACCGTGTGATCATCGACCACCGTGCAGCCGGCAAACGGTTCGAAAAGGCCCTTGAAGTCTTCGCTCTTATAGAAGCGCTCAAAGGTAAATTTGACGTCATTGGCGGTGAAGGGGTTGCCGCTGTGGAATTTGACGCCTTTGCGCAGGTAAAAGCGCATGGTCAATGGATCGACGCGCTCCCAGCGCTCGGCCAGGCGAGGCTCAAAACTCATATCCTGGGCGTAACGAACGAGCGGGTCAAAAGTCCAATGTGAATACTGCAGCATCCCCCCGGACAGTTGTACTTGCGGGTCCTGGGAGACCGGGCCCGCATCCAGGCCCAATTTCAACGTCTTGGCGCCGGCGATCGTGCCCAGTGAGAAGAGCATCAAAACGGCTAAACTAAAGATAACAATTTTTTTCATTAGATCCTCCTTTCTTCATTCCTTTTTTTAACCCTCCGTATTAAAAACAATCCGTGTGGAAAGAATATAATGAATCTGTGTTACTGATGGATAGATATAAAAAATAAGTCTCTGCAGGTCAAGGAAGAAAAAGGATATACATAGTTATCTTTTCATATTAATAACTATTAGTATATATTTGAAAATAATTCCGACCTGGCTGGAACTATATGTATCTGATCTTTAGTGCTTTTTACCC
>JASFGH010000231.1:0-6605 GCA_050123865.1 Desulfobacterales bacterium
CAAATGAGGCAGGGGAACTGCGTTTTAGAGCGGTTGCCGAGGACAACAGCGACATTAGCCTACAGCTAAAAAATTATCGCGAAAAAGAAAACCTCCTTAAACCGTTGGCTGACTGGTTAAGCGCTAACCGACGAAAAGAACTGACACTGGTTCTGGTGTGCCGGACAGACACGCAGGCGCAAAGATTAAAATCGCTGCTGATACCATATGGTTTTCAATTCAAAACAGCCCATTCATTTGAGAATGTGAAGATTGAGCCGGGGACTGTATGGCTGTGCCTGGGGCAAGTCTCTGGGGGATTTGTTTGGCCGGCTGAATCCTTGGCGCTTATCACAGAAGCGGAAATTTTTGGTTTAAGAACCCACCGTAAAAAACCGCTGCGCCCCAAGCGTCCATCTGAATTACTCGATCTGCAGGATTTAAAAAAAGGTGATCTGATTGTTCACGTTGAGCATGGTATCGGACGCTATGCGGGCCTGGTCAAGCTGCAAATTGATGGACTCGCCAACGATTTTCTTGAATTGGTTTATAAGGATGGGGATAAACTATATCTGCCGGTTGACCGCATGAACAATATTCAGCAGTACATGGGGGTGGAGGGCGTTGAACCGGTCATCGATAAAATGGGCGGCAGTTCCTGGAAGCGGATTAAAGCGCGGGTTAAACGCTCTGCGGAAAAAATTGCCGGTGAGCTTCTTAAGTTGTACGCAACCCGAAAAATCGAGAAGGGGTTCGCATTCAGTTCGGTTGATAATTATTTTCGTGATTTTGAAGCCGGCTTTGAATATGAAGAGACGGCCGATCAGGTCAACGCGATTGAGAACGTACTTGAAGATATGTATCGGTCTACGCCGATGGATCGGTTGGTATGCGGGGATGTAGGGTATGGAAAAACGGAAGTGGCCCTGCGGGCATCCTTTTTGGCGACCTATAACGGCAAGCAGGTTGCGGTACTGGTTCCGACCACCATACTGGCCGAACAGCATTATGCCACCTTTTGCAAACGGTATGAGCGCTACCCGATCAATATTGCCTGCCTGAGCCGATTTCGCCCGGTGAGTGAACAAAAGCAGATCTTAACCGATTTAAAGGACGGCAAACTGGACATTGTGATCGGCACCCACCGATTGCTGCAAAAAGATATTGTTTTCAAAGATCTGGGGTTGCTTGTTCTGGATGAGGAGCAACGTTTTGGTGTCCGTCACAAAGAAAAACTAAAAAAAATAAGGCACAATGTTGACGTGCTGGCGCTCACGGCCACTCCGATTCCCCGAACCTTGCATATGTCGCTGATGGGTATCCGTGATATCAGTGTAATTTCCACACCTCCTGAATTCCGGCAATCGATCATCACCACCGTCTCCGAATTTGATGATGAACTCATCAAAGAGGCCATTCGACGAGAATTTCAGCGCAATGGCCAGATTTTCTTTGTCCATAATAATATACAAAGCATCCGTAAAATGGCGCACAAACTGCAGCAATTAGTGCCGGAGGCCAGGATGGATATCGCGCACGGTCGAATGGGTGAAAATGAGCTTGAGCAGGTCATGTACCGATTCTTCAACAAAGAATTTGATGTGCTGGTTTGCACGACCATCATTGAATCCGGCCTTGATGTATCTTCGGCGAACACCATCATCGTCAACCGGGCCGATCGTTTCGGGCTGGCGCAAATATATCAGTTGCGCGGTCGCGTTGGCCGTTCAGATGAGCAGGCTTATGCCGTTTTGATTATCCCACCCGAAAGCATACTGACCTCAGATGCCCGCAAACGGCTCAAGGTCCTCATGGAACATAGCGACCTGGGTTCTGGTTTTCAAATCGCGATGAACGATCTAAAAATTCGCGGCGGCGGCACCATCCTTGGCGCTTCTCAATCCGGACATATTGCTGCAGTGGGTTACGATATGTTTTTAAAGTTGATGGAAACGGCTATTGCCGAATTAAAAGGCCAGACGCCCATTGAGCCACTGGATCCCGAGATCAATGTTAATTTGTCCGCCTTTTTATCCAAATCCTATATACCGGATATCGATCAACGAATGGCGGCCTACCGCCGGCTGGCTCGATTGAGCGAACTGCAGGAGTTGACCGATTTTAAAGATGAACTGACCGATCGTTACGGGAAATTACCGGTGGAAGCCAATAATCTTTTGTTTAAGATCGTTTTGAAAATTCTATCCAAAAAGGCCGCAGTTGCCAAACTGGATCTGTCACAGCGCCAGATACTTCTTCAATTTTCGCCCGTGCATTTGAGAAATACCCAGGGGCTGGTGGAATTGATCCAATCGGCGCCTCGACGCTACGAACTGACGCCGGGTCAAGGTTTAAAAGTAACATTGGCGAATGATCCGGGTACGAGTTACACAACACATGCCAAAAATATATTGAAAGAAGTTGTACGGCGTGTTAAAAATTAAGGTTTAACAGAACTTATCTCAAAAATGCCTCTAAGTGCTCATGGCTGTGTTGCGGATCGTCTCAAAATGCTCACATACTAACGTGTATGCTCCGCTTTCTCGACGATCCGCGCTTTGCCATGAACCCTTATCCACATCTTTGAGATGGGTTCTAATATCCTTTCTCAGAAACAAGTTATTATACCCAAATGAGATAACATTTTAAATTTGAAATGCTCAATTTTAGAATAAATGAATTACAAATGATAAAAATTTTTGCGAAAACGATTTGGTTGATTGGAATGATGTTGTTTCTGGGTATATCCGCGGGCTGTATCAATTCAGATTCAAGCTCCGGCAATGAACCCTTAATTCGTGTTCGTGATAGAGTGCTTACGGTGTTAGAGTTCAATGAGACATTTGAATTTATCCAATCAGCCCATCCTCAAAACTTAAAGGATCATCCTGAGGATACGAGAGATGCGCAACGACGCCTTTTAAACCAGCTGACCGTAGAGATGATTATTCTTGAAAGGGCTGAAGAGCTGGGACTTTCAATTTCGGATGAAGAGATCAATAAGGCCGTAAATGACATTAAAAGCGATTATCCTGAAGATACATTCGAAAAAACATTGCTCAAAACGGCTGTTTCATATGAACTCTGGGAAGCTCGTTTAAAAAATAGAATGCTGATGCAAAAAGTGGTCGACAACGAGCTTAAGGATAAAATTGTTATAAAACCTGAAGATATCGCTGATTACTATGAACGCAACATAAAAACGCGAGCTAAGGAATCCGAAATTGCAGGCTCAAAAGATGACATCAATGAGATGATCATAAAATATCTGCGTCGAGAAAAAGCGGAGAAAGCTTATAAAATTTGGATAAATAACCTTAAGAAAAATTACAACATTGAGATCGACAGTGTCCAGTGGGAAAAAATTAGTGGTTCTCAATACCGCCCGGATCAGAATCTGGAAGTTCAAGATTTGACTCAAAAGCCTGAGTGAAATTTTTTAATACTTATCTCAAAAATGCATCTAACGCTCAATTACTGCACTATCCAAAACAAATTGCCAATTTCAATTATGGCCTGATATACATGCAGCGACTACCGACAAAATTGAATTTATTTTTAAGTCTATTTTGCTTGCTGTCCCCGAATAGCGGGTTACTGGCAAGTGACGTTCAAGCAGATTCTCCCGTTGTTGTCGATCGCATTGTAGCGGTTGTTAATGATGAAATCATAACTCTCTATGATCTCAACAAGGAATTGAAACCGTATGAGGAGAATATCAAGGCGCTCAGTTACGATGCCGATAAAACGCGTGAAACGCTTTTTAAACTGCGCAGTGACCTGCTAAACAAGCTCATCGACCAAAAATTGACGGATCAGCAAATCAAAAAAAATAATATCAATGTCAGCAACAAAGAGATTGATATGGCGATAGAGCAGATTAAAGAAACGCGATCCTATACTGATGAGGATTTAAGAGCAGGATTGTCCGAACAGGGTTTAACTATGGAGGAGTACCGTGAAAACTTAAAGCAGCAACTGTTAAGAAGAAACCTGGTCAATCGCGAAATTAGATCTAAAATCGTCGTGACCAATGAAGAAATCGAAGGATACTACAATGCGCACCGGGAAAAATATGCCGGTAAAACAAAATACCATATCTGGAATATAACAATCCGGTTTTCCCAGTATGCCGATGACACCGAAAAACAGATAGCATCTGAAAAAATAGAAAAGGTTCTGGCCCAATTAAAGCAAGGGCGCTCATTTAAATCTATCGTCAGTGAAAACCTTAACGCTCCGGGGACGCCACAAGGAGCGGACCTGGGGTTGTATCAACTGGACGAACTGTCTGCTGAGTTACAGGGCGTTGTCAGATTTATGTCAGCAGGTGAATACAGTTCCATTTTAAGTTTCGCCGGCGGGTATCAAATTATCTATGTCGATGAAATCCTTGCGACTGATCCCAAAGCCCTGGCTCAAGCAAAAAATGAAATCCAGGAGATATTGTATAATGAAGCAATTAACAATCGCTACAATTCCTGGTTGACTGCGCTTCGCGAGCGATCGCATATCAAGATTATTCAATAGCGCTCGCCGACTTTCGGATGTTAAGTTGCAACCCGAAACCTGAAACACGAAACACGAACAATATGAAACCTGAAAAAGAATCTTTTTCCTTTGGATATTATCTGCAGTCGATAAGGCTCAAAAAAAATATAACGCTGGAGACAGTAGCCGAAGAGACCCGTATCGCGATGAGTAATTTGACGTTAATTGAAAAAGAAGATGTTGAATCACTTCCGGATCCAGTATTTGTAAAGGGGTTTTTACGTTCTTTTGCTCAAGCCATTGGCGCCGATGGGAATGAAGCCGTCAGGCTTTACGAGGGCCGGCTCAATATGAAAAGCCGGCTGGATGACGTCCAAAGCTATTCGCCCAGATCAACGGTTGCTCCATGGCGCAACCTGATTTTGTCGATTCTCGCCGTTGCGGGTTTGATCGCGTTGTCTTTATACGGCATTTCTTATTTTCAACATCACAACCTGCTGGATGAAGCCGCGGTACCTTCAAGTGCTGTCAAACCTCCTGCAGAAAAGCATTCCGCTGATCGCAAACTATCAGATACAAAAACAGGAACGCAACCCGAAACGTCCTTAAAATTGGTGCTGCAAATAAGCGCCCTTGAAGACACATGGATGAAAATCATTGTAGACAATCAAGAACCCAAGGAGTACAATTTGCGCTCCGGAGACCAGCTCGAAGAAGAAGCAACAAGAGGCTATAATCTGCTGATTGGCAATGCTGCCGGGCTGGAATTGAAACTAAACGGCGAGCCCATAAAAATTTCCGGCAAGGAAGGCGAGGTCGTCAACCTTCAGATTCCATGACACTTTTTTGGGGAAATAATGTTGTCTTAGAAAATGCAAACCGATCGCGTCAAAATATTATTGGACACCATTAAACGGCTTTTGAGGCGCAAGGCGACGTCGCACCTCAGCAATATTGTCGCCAAGACGCATGCGGCCGACCTGTCGGTTGTTTTCCGTTCGCTATCGGTTTCCCAGCAGCTTGAGCTATTCAGTCTGATCACCGATGTCGAGCAAAAGGGGATTTTATTCAGTGAACTGGACGTCGATACCTTCTTAGACCTGGTTGAAGGAATTCAACTGGATGACCTCGTTGAAGTCTTTGAGCAGATGCCCAACGATGATGTGGCCGATCTGTTGGAGCGCTTGCCTGAAGAAAAAGCTGACGCCATTCTGGAAAAAATGAAAAAGGATGAGTCAGACGAAGTCGAAGATCTGCTGCGCTATGAGAATGATACCGCCGGCGGCATTATGGTGCCTGATTTTATCGCCCTGGCGGAAGATACTACCGCCAAAGAAGCCATCGAAGCGCTGCAAAAAGAATATTCTGATGTTGAGATGCCTTTTTACCTATATGTCGTTGATGATTATGGCAAACTGGTCGGCGTCAGTTCTTTGCGCCAGCTGGTGCTGGTGAGACCTGAAACACCCCTCAGAGAGTTTATGACCACCGACGTTTTTTCAGTTCAGACCGACATGGATCAGGAAGAGGTTGCCAAAATTGTTGCCCGTTATGATATTTTAGCGGTTCCGGTTGTTGACAATACCAACCGGCTGGTGGGGATTGTAACGGTCGATGACGTCATCGATATTTTTCGACGCGAAGCCACCGAGGACATATTGAAAATGGCCGGTGTCGGTGAAGAATTTGTCGAAACCAAGTCCGTTTTGAAAAGTACGCGTATCCGCCTGCCCTGGCTTTTTGCCAGTTGCGTTGGCGGCATTGTTGCCTTTTTTATCATCGGCAAATTTGAAGGCTCTTTGGCCAAGATTGCAACACTGGCCGCCTTTATCCCCGTCATTATGGGTATGGGCGGTAATATCGGCACCCAATCCTCCACCATTGTTGTCCGGGGTATTGCAACAGGGCGAATCGATATTCGGGACTTCTGGTCTATCCTTTTAAAGGAATTGACGATCGGGGTTATTTTGGGCGTCATCTATGGCCTGCTCATCGGTAGTGTTGCCCAGATGCGATATAGCACGGGCGCACTGGCCATTTCAGTTGGTCTGGCGGTCGTCAGTTCCATGTCTGTAGCCGCATTGGTCGGTTCGCTGGTCCCTATGGCTTTTGCGCGCATCCATATTGACCCGGCT
>JASFGH010000232.1:0-6556 GCA_050123865.1 Desulfobacterales bacterium
AAAATGTTAAAGGCATCATCCTGGTCGGTGGCGGGGTGACCTCTCATGTCACCATACTGGCTCGTTCGCTTCAAATTCCTCTGATGATTGCCAATGAGCCACAGCTGCTTCATCTTGCAGAAGACATACCGGTCATTATAGATGCGGATAGCGGTAACATCTATGTGAAACCATCTGATGAAGTTGTCAAAGAATACCAATTTGAAGAAAAGGCAACACGATCATGTGAAATATCCTCTCCGGAAGTCTCACCGGAGACTTACAGCCGCGATGGGTATCGCATCAGGCTCCTTGCCAACATCAATCTTTTACGCGATCTTAAAATTGCCCGTGAGATGCAAGCAGAGGGAATCGGGCTCTATCGATCCGAATTTCCTTTTCTGATCCGATCAGCGGTCCCGTCCGAGCAGGAACAATTCTTTGTCTACAAACAGCTCTTTGATGAAATGCCGGATAAAGATATCACCATACGCACCCTGGATATCGGCGGCGATAAGCTGCTCGCCTACCAGGATCTCAAACCCGAGGTCAATCCGCAATTGGGGTTAAGAGCCATTCGGTTCTCATTACATCACAGGGACATTTTTCACCAGCAATTGCGCGCCATTTTACGTGCCGCGGCTGGTGCAAAAAAGGTGCGGATTATGTTCCCTTTGATTTCCTCTCTGGATGAATTTTATGAGGCCAGACAGGCGGTATACGATTGCATATCTGCCCTTGAAAGGGAAAACCTGACCCATCATCCTCAGCCATTCATCGGTGTTCTGGTGGAACTGCCGTCCATGGTAGAAATCATCGCTGAACTTGCTGCCGAAGCCGATTTCCTATCAATCGGTACAAACGATTTTGTGCAATATATGCTGGCGGTTGATCGTAGCAATGAACAAGTGGCCGAGTATTATAAACCCTATCATCCGTCGGTCCTTAGAGCACTTAACAAAATTGTGAAGGCGGCGATTCAACAAAAAACGAATATTTCCGTTTGCGGTGAGATGGCACACCAGGCGGAATATATTCCTTTTTTAACCGGAATCGGTATACGCTCCTTGAGCGTATATCCGAAATTTTTGCCTGAAGTTCAAAGATTTTTATCCGGAATGCGTATTTCAGATGCCGAATTCACAGCCAAAAGACTGCTTTCGGAGACCACCATTAATGGCGTCCAAGCTGTCCTGCAGCGGGAGACTTAATGTATTGATAAGTAGAAAAGGTACAGTCGGCAGCTACAAATGCAAAATACTGAATTTAGGTATCCTATTATTTTGAATATCCAGTGAACACCCATATGATCGAGGAATGACAATGAAAATTTCGAATCAAATCGACAACAGCGGTCGATTTGCAGAAGCTAAACCATACGATCTGATGGATGGCGCTACAGGCGAAAGCCTGCAGGTAATCAGAGAACTTAATGAGCAGCGCAAGATTTCAGCCGACGCAGACACGCCTATTGATGAGCGTCTGGAGGCCTATGAAGATATTTTTGATTCACAGGTAGGGGATACGTCTCTGGTCAGAGCGCGCAATATTGAACGCGAGGTTGGTCTGCGCCAGATTTACCTCAAATTTGAAGGCGGCAATCCGACCGGAACTCAGAAAGACCGGATCGCATTCACCCAGGCCATGGATGCCCTGCGCCGTGGTTTCGATACCATTACGATGGCGACATGCGGCAATTACGGTGTCGCCATGGCGCTGGCCGCATCCTTTGCCGGGCTGCATTGCCAAATTTGCATTCCCGAAAACTACCACACCAAACGGATAGAGGAAATGACCGAGCTCGGGGCCGAAATTGTTCGAGTTGCCGGGGATTATGAAAAGGCCGTTATGGCTTCCCAGGAGTTGGCCCAAACAAACGAGTTCTACGACGCCAATCCGGGTGGTGAAAATACGGTCACACAGCTGCATGCTTATGGACAAATTGCCTATGAGATATACGATGAGCTGCGGGATGCCCCATTGGCCGTTGCCGCCCCGGTTTCAAACGGCACCACACTTTCAGGAGTCTACCGGGGCTTTTTGAGCCTGTACCGGCGCGGCAAAACCTCCCGCATGCCGCGTATCGTCGCAGGCTCCTCGTTCCGCAAAAATCCGATCGTGCAGGCCTATTTGAAGAATATGCCGACCTGTGAAGATTTGAATCCTGAACAGATCCGGGAAACCAGCGTGAATGAGCCGCTGATCAACTGGCATGCCATTGACGGGGATGTTGCCCTGGAAGCCATCCGCCAAACCCGCGGATGGGCGGCCAACGCCTCGGATAAAGCGATGCTTGCCTACTCGAGATTAATCCGTGAGAAAGAAGGCCTGCAAGTTTTACCGGCATCCACCGCCGGCTTGATTGCGTTAATGGATCAACATCAGAAAGAGTCGCTGGCTGGTGATCGCTATGTCGTTATTTTAACAGGGAGGAAATCATGAATCGACTGCCCGAAGGAAATGCGATCGTATATTGTGAGGGGGCCTTTAACACACCCAACGGAAAAACGGCACATGGTCTTGTCAGATTCACCAACCGGTATCGTGTACTGTCGGTTGTTGATTCTCGCTATGACGGCCTGGATGCCGGTGATGCACTGGACGGTAAAGCAAATGGAATTCCGATTTTTAGCTCCCTGGAGCAGGCTGTAACGGAAGCCGACAGTCACCCCCGTCCGGCGACACACTTTGTAGTGGGCCTGGCCCCGGATGGCGGCCGTCTGCCGTCTGCAGCGCGGCAGGATGCCAAAAATGCTATTAAATATGGTTTAAACGTGGACTGCGGCCTGCACGATTACCTTTCAGAAGATCCGACGATGATAATGCTTGCTGCAAAATATGGCGTTATAATTCGCGATATCCGTAAACCGCCCAAGATTAAAACGCTCCATTTTTTCAGCGGTAAAATCGAAGAGGTCACGGCTCTGAAAATAGCCGTGCTGGGAACCGATTCGGCGATCGGCAAACGCACGACGGCCTGGCTGATCGTCAAGGGCTTTACGGATCTGGGGCTGAGCGCCGAGATGATCGGCACCGGTCAGACGGCCTGGATGCAGGGCGTCAAGTACGGGATTATTATGGATTCTCTGGTAAACGACTTTGTTGCCGGTGAAATAGAGCATGCCGTGTGGTCGGCCTGGGAGCAGGAAAAGCCGGATATTATTGTGATTGAAGGACAGGGCAGCCTGATGAATCCGGCTTACCCGGGCGGTTTTGAGATCCTGGCTGCGGGACGCCCCGATGTCATCGTCCTTCAGCATGCGCCGGCACGGATGGAGTATGACGGCTTTCCCGGCTATCCCATCCAACCTCTGAAACAGCAAATCCAGGCGCTTGAACTCATTTCCGCTAAACCGGTGGCAGCAATCACCATCAATCACGAGGGCCTATCGGCGGATCAAATAACACCGGCTTGCGATGCGATCCGAGAAGAAGTCGGTCTGCCGGCTTTTGATGTCTTGCGGGATGGGCCCGCTGCCTTGGTGGAATTCTTAGAATCCTATGTTAAATAAACTGAGGCGTCGAGAAGTTTTTGAGAATGTCACGCTCCCTGAAGGTATTTGAATTAAGCACTCCCAGCATCTTGGAATAAATTGTAGAAAGAGGAACTATGGTTACGAAACCAACGCAAGCGTCATCCACGCGGAAATCTGCTTCCGGGAAAACCGCCTCTAACCCGCTTTCAGCGTTGCAGGTCTTTGATCGACTGGAGGTGGGTCCGGTCAAACTTGAACCCCGCAGACTGACGGCCCCTTATCGTCTATATGGGCAAGGCCGCGAGGACCGAACTGAGCTGGTCTACAGCTACGAGGAGACCGTATTTGATCCGTCAGAGCCGGAATCGCAAAACCTGGCGGATATGATTGCCGCCCAGGTGGCGCTCAATTACGGATTATTTTGCCGGTCCATTGTTTTCCACGGCACTTTTGACAAAATCGATCGCCGCTTTATCCAGGATATGGCCGAAAACACCGCCAGAGAAATTTATGTCAAAAAATTTATCGAGCCCAATCCCTTTCTGACCGGGGCGGTCAGGCAGCTAAAAGCGGTAAAAATGCAGCGATATTTGCGCGCCAGGCTTGAATTTCCAGAATCAACTGCGTTTAGACCGAAAGCAAAGTGGCAGCTGTGGCCTGCTGACAGGCACCGGCATTGTATCCTGTCCAGCGGTGGCAAAGACAGCCTCTTGAGCTACGGTTTGATCAATGAGATCGGTCGCGAAGTTCATCCGATTTTTGTAAACGAGTCGGGGCGGCACTGGTTTACCGCTCTGAACGCGTACCGCTATTTTAGGGACAACATCCCCAACACGGCCAGGGTGTGGGTTAATTCCGATCGGTTGTTTGCCTGGATGCTCAAGCATATGCCGTTTATTCGCCAGGATTTTGCCAATATCCGCTCCGATGATTACCCGATCCGGCTGTGGACCGTTGCGGTTTTTTTATTCGGCGTCTTACCGCTTTTACGCAAACGCGGTATCGGTCGCCTGCTGATCGGCGATGAATACGACACATCGGTCCGCAAGACCATCCTTGGCATCCGGCATCATGACGGGCTTTATGATCAAAGCATTTATTTTGATCAGGCGCTTTCACGCTATTTTATGCGCAAGGGATGGAATATCAGTCAGTTTTCCGTACTGAGACCGTTGTCCGAGCTTCTTATCCAAAAGATTCTGGTGGAGCGCTACCCGGATCTTCAGCACCAGCAAACCTCTTGTCACGCCACCCATAAGAAAGGTGAACGGATTCATCCCTGCGGGCGCTGTGAAAAGTGTCGCCGCATTGTCGGCATGTTAACAGCGCTGGGGGCCGATCCGCTTCAATGCGGTTATTCACCTTCTCAGATTAAGGACAGTCTTGAGAAATTACCCCGCAAAGGCGTTTTGCAGGAGGCCGCAGGTGCCTGTCATCTGCATTTCATGCTGGCGCAAAAGGGTTTAATTGACGCAAGTGAATTGACTGCAAAAACGTTAGAAGCGCATCCGGAAATCTTAAAATGTCGCATCGATTTGAAGTCTTCTCCCGTCAATTCGATTCCCACCGATCTTCGCAAACCGCTTTATCGGATTTTTTTAGAGTATGCCGACGGAGCCGTGTTGCGCAGCGGGCGAAGCTGGAAAAAAATAGATGTGCTCAAAGACCCGGCTATGGATGCAACTTATCCGTTTGAATTTGATCCCATCGCAACTGATAACAGGGCCAGTCAGGTCCTGAAACCATTGGGCGCGGATAGTTATCTGTGGGGTGAACTTACCTGGCGCCAGGCCAGAGCTCGAATCAAAAAAATGGATGTTGCTTTGCTGCCGGTCGGCTCGGTCGAACAGCATGGACCGCATCTGCCGCTGGATACCGATGCATTTGATGCCGATTATCTGGCGCGCCGGGTGGCGGAAGCCTGCAGCGATCCCAAGCCCCTGGTGCTGCCTTTGATTTCTTACGGCGTGTCCTATCACCATGCTGATTTTACGGGAACCGTCAGCATATCAAACGATACGCTTGCTAAAATGATTTACGAAATCGGTATGAGTGTTTCGCACAACGGCATCCGCAAACTGGTCATTATCAACGGCCACGGCGGCAACAGCCCGGCCCTCAACTATGCCGCCCAGATGATCAATCGGGATGCCCGTATTTTTGTATGCGTCGACACCGGCGAGACCAGTGATGTGGATATTTATAAAATTGTGGAGACGCCCAACGATGTGCACGCCGGCGAAATCGAAACCAGCACCGGCCTGGCGGCCCGCCCTCAGCTGGTTCAGATGAATCAGGCGAAAAAGTATATTCCGAAATTCTCCAGCGGCTATCTGGATTTTACTTCCAAACGCGGCGTTTTGTGGTACGCTTACACCCGCAAGATTTCAACGAGCGGTGTGATGGGAGATCCGACCAAAGCCAGTGCCGAAAAGGGGGAAAAAATCTGGGAAATTATGATTGCGCACCTGGTATCCTTTGTCGAAGATTTAAAGCGCCTGACCCTTGAAGAGATCCACCACCGGAACTACTGATCATGAAAATTACCCGTCTGGAAATCTGGCCGGTTGAGATGCGACTGTCCGAACCTTACACCATTGCCTATGAAAAGGTTGCGGTGACTGCCAACATTTTCTTACGTCTCGAAACCAGTGCCGGCATCGTTGGCTATGGCTGTGCGGCTCCGGATAAGCAGGTGACCGGTGAAACCCCGGAGACGGTTTTAAAAATCTTTAGCGATTCGATTGATCCTCTCTTGAAGCAATCGGACCCGCTGCGGCTTGCCCTGATCGCTGAAAAACTGGCATCGCTTTTACGAAATCATCCATCTGCAGTGGCTATGGTGGATATGGCATTGCACGATATCCTGGGTAAAGCCTGCGGAATGCCGCTCTACAAGCTGCTGGGCGGCTTTCGCACCCGCATGAAAACCTGTGTCACCATCGGTATTATGCCGCTGGACGAGACGGTTGCACGGGCCGCTGAATGGATCAAAAAAGGATTCAGGTCTTTGAAAATCAAAGGCGGACAAAATGTTGAAGACGACATCGAAAAAGTCTTAAAGCTACGCGAAAGAGTGGGCAAAAAAATCGAACTGCGCT
>JASFGH010000233.1:0-6548 GCA_050123865.1 Desulfobacterales bacterium
AACCGGTGCTGGACATGATCCGCTGGAATGTGAGAACCCCCGAAGAAGTCAATGGGGATATCCGCTCTCAGGTTGCAGCCAATCATGTGTGCACCCAGAAAATTATTGAAATGCTGGAGGATGAAGGTCTGGATACGCTGGATGATCTGGCAGATGAAATTATCGATCGCACCGAAACCAGTATGCGGGCAGCCATCAGTAAAATCCCTGACGGTGTCTATCCTTATGAAGGCGTCATTGAAGGTGCCGGCCAAAGAAAAGACATTGATGTCAAACTAAAAGTCGACATCAAAGGCAGCGATATCCATATCGATTTTGCGGGGACGTCACCGCAGGTCGATTGGGGCGGCAATGTGGTTTACAATTTTACCTTTGCCTATGTTTTTATGGCGGTTAAAAGCGCCTTTGATCCCGATATTCCGATCAATGAGGGCGCCATCCGTCCTGTCAAAATGACGGCTCCGGAAGGGTGTGTCGTTAATTGCAGCTTTCCGGCAGCGGTTGCTGCCCGAATGCAAATCGGTCATTTCATGACCGAAATGGTGTTCAAAGCCCTGGCCCAGGCAACCCCGGACAACATCATTGCCGAAAGCGGCGGTACCCCGGCTCAAACCAATATTTTTTACGGCAAACGTTATAACGGCAATCCTTGGTTGACCATGATCATTCGTGGCGGCGGGATGGGTGCCAGCAGCAAAATGGACGGGCACCATTGCGCAATATTCCCGGCCAACGGAGCCAACACGCCTGTTGAAATTTTTGAAAGCGACACCCCCCTTATGGTCGAAGAGCGCAGTCTGCTGTGCGATTCCGGCGGACCCGGTCGA
Organism: Desulfobacterales bacterium; assembly: GCA_050123865.1. Taxonomy (GTDB): domain Bacteria; phylum Desulfobacterota; class Desulfobacteria; order Desulfobacterales; family JAHEIW01; genus JAHEIW01. The sequence goes on from JASFGH010000233.1 coordinate 828, forward strand.
ATGCGCGGCGGTCTGGGCAGGAAATTTGTAATTCGGATTCCCGACGATGAATTCTCCCCGCTGGCGCCAACTTCCATTGCGATTCAGGCCGGCAGATACCGGTATCCACCCGGCGGATTGTTTCAAGGGGCAGGGGCCAACAAAGCCCAATTTATTGTCAACGATAAGGCCGGAGATTCCAGTGGATTAACCTTATGTGACTCGGGTGATGTCATCCAGTTCACCAGTGCCGGCGGCGGGGGGTATGGTGATTCTCTGGAAAGAGATCCGGTTGCCGTTGAACAGGATGTCCGCAACGAATATGTGAGCATTGAACGGGCAAAGATAGACTACGGTGTCGTCATCGATCCGGAAACGCTGAAGGTTGATCTGGCTGAAACGCAAAAATTACGGGAGCAGCGAAAAAAGGAAAAATCAATGGAGTAGATGGATATATCTACTGAATTGTTTGTACCCAGATAGCTTGATTGATTCCTAAGGAGATCGGTAATGGTGAAAACCTTTATGCCGTCATTCAAGGACGCAGAAGCGCTCAAAAAACATCAGTTAGACGGAATGCAATGGACAGTTGCCCATGCTTACCAGGGCTCTGCGTTTTATCGTCAAAGGTTTGATGATGCCGGTATTCAGCCCAATGATATCCAATCGCTGGATGATATTCAAAACCTACCCTTTACCAGCGCCGATGATCTGCGTCAGGGGTATCCGTTCCCGCTGCTTTCTGTTCCCCATTCTAAGGTGGTTAGAATACACGCGTCCTCCGGAACAACAGGCAAACGTAAAATTTTATGCTATTCCCAGAAAGATATCGACGATTGGACCCATTTTTTTGCCCGATGCTATGAAATGGCAGGGCTGACTACAGAAGATCGGGTGCAAATAGCCGTTGGATACGGGGTTTGGACGGCCGGCGCCAGTTTTCAGCTGGGATGCGAAAAATTTGGTGCCATGGCGCTTCCGGTCGGCCCCGGTAACGTGGATATGCAATGCCAGTTTCTGGTGGATCTGCAGTCCACTGTCATGTGCTGCACCGCTTCGATGGGGTTGCTGATGGCCGAAGAAGTCAACTGCCGGGGATTAAAGGATAAAATTGTGTTACAGAAAATGATATTCGGCTCCGAGCGCAGCAGCGATGCCATGCGAGCGCGCATAAAAGATCTGCTGGGTCTGACAGATATGTTTGATATTACCGGCATGACGGAGCTATATGGGCCCGGCACAGGTCTGGATTGTCATCATCATGAAGGCATTCATTATTGGGCGGATTATTATATACTTGAAATTCTGGATCCAAAAACGCTAAAACCGGTTGCTCCCGGCGAAATTGGTGAAATGGTGGTGACAACCCTGGGCAAGGAAGCCGCCCCGCTTATCCGTTACCGAACCCGTGATTTGACCCGCCTGATCGATCAACCGTGTTCCTGCGGCAGTGTTTTGCCGATGCACGACCGAATTTTAGGACGCTCAGACGATATGATCATTTTCCGGGCGGTGAACATCTATCCCGGGCAGGTCGACGAGGTGCTTTCAACCATTGCAGATGCCGGCTGCGAATACCAGGTGCATCTGGACCGCAAAGAAGACGGTAAGGACTATATGACCATTAGACTCGAAAGCAATGAAGATTTCGAACCAGCACTCATGCCCGAGCTGGCCCAAACAGTAAGCGCCGAAATCAAAAATAAAATCATGGTCAGCGCTCATGTCGACGTGGTACCTTATGGCTCACTGCCTCGATCAGAGCGCAAGTCGAAACGTTTTTTCGATTATCGTTCAGATTAATCTTGGTGATAAAAAAATCACCTACCTCTGAAAATAACAATTAGTCACTATGACCAAAAAACGTTTGTTATTTGTTAAGGGTAAATCGTTATTTGAAAAGAGTAAAATAATTCAGCCCAAAGTTCATGATAATAACTTATAACTTTTAACGCCAATTCCGGCGAAGCCGGTATTGGCGGGGAGGAAACTGATATGTTGCAGAAAGCCTTTGTACCTTACGGTGGATACTACAGCTCACCTTTTTCACGCTGGCAGGGAACCCTGGCAAACGAGAATGCGATCACACTGGGCGCCACCACCGCCAAACGATGGCTCGAAGAAAAGCGCTGGGATCCCAAAATATTTGATTATGTCTTTTTGGGCATTACCGTTCACCAGCCGCATGGATTTTATGGCGGCCCTTGGGCCTCTGCGTTGATGGGGGCCGATGGCGTCCCCGGTCTGCTGGTCAGCCAGGCCTGTTCGACATCCACAGTGGCGATTTATCATGCCAGCGTGGGCGTGGAAACCGGCCTTTACCAGACTCCTTTTTGTCTGATGACCGATCGCTGTTCGAACGGTCCCCACGCCGTCTGGCCAAATCCCTCGGGACCAGGAGCGCAGGTCATTTCAGAAGACTGGTTAATGGACAATTTCAATAAAGATCCCTGGGCCGGAGAGGCCATGATTAAAACGGCCGAAAATGTGGCGGGCGAAGCCGGTATTACGCGGGAGCAATGTGATGCGGTTGCATTGCGTCGCTACGAGCAGTATCAGGATGCGCTGGCCGACGATCGGGCTTTTCAAAAACGGTACATGTTTCCGGTGGAGGTAAACGTGTCAAAAAAGAAAACGGTTATGGTTGAGGCCGATGAGGGTGTTATGGAAACAACGGCCGAGGGTCTGGACAGACTGAGGCCGGTGCTGCCTGACGGCGTCCACACTTTCGGCGCCCAAACGCATCCGGCCGACGGCAATTGCGGTATCACCGTAACCACCCAGGATAAGGCCAAGGAGCTCAGTGCCGATCCAAACATAGAGGTTCAAGTGGTCTCTTATGGATATGCCCGTGAGAAACCGGCTTTCATGGCAGCGGCCGTATATCCATCGGTCAAGATGGCATTGGAAAACGCAGGTATTGGCGCCGATAACGTTAAAGTCATAAAGACGCACAATCCTTTTGCGGCCAATGATATCCATCTTGCCAACAATCTGGGGATTGATGTCAATGGCATGAATAATTATGGATCTTCTCTGATTTACGGCCACCCGCAGGGGCCGACCGCCGGCCGCCTGATTATCGAAGGAATTGAAGAGACGGCCATGAAGGGCGGCGGCTACATGCTGTTTGCAGGGTGCGCCGCCGGTGACACGGCAGCCGCCCTCGTGTTGAAAGTCGGCTAACATATACGGTATGCCTTACGGATTGCGAGTTGCCTATCAACTGCGCTCAGGGTTATGCTTTACAAGTATCGCGTTGCCGTAAATTTTCTGCATTTTGGGTCATTCTTAGATATTTTGAAATGTCCATTGAGGTTTTGATATGAGACAGTTTACGTATTTAACGCCTAAAACGCTGGATGAGGCCATTTCACTGCAGGTATCGCATGGCGACCGCGCCAGATATATTGCCGGCGGTACCGATGTGCTGGTGAAAATCAAAGAGGGAAAGTTGGCACCGGATTATCTGATTTCACTGAAACACATTATCGGGCAGGATCGACCCTTTTTAAATCAAGAAACCGGCGAGTTATATATCGGTGCCTTTTGTACCCACGGGTCCATCGAAGAATCGCCATTGATTCAGCATCACTATCCGATCATCCATGATGCCGTAAAAAATATTGGGTCCGTGCAGATTCGCAACGTGGCCACCATTGGCGGGAATCTGGTTAACGCCGTGCCCTCAGCGGATGGTGCCATCCCCTTAATTGCGCTGGATGCCAGAGCCAATATCTACGGCGCTAAAGGGCAACGTTCTGTTGAATTGAGGCGTTTTTTTCTGGGCCCGGGACAATGCGATCTGGATGCCGGCGAAATATTAACCGAAATTGTCGTTCCACCGCCGCTGCCGCGCACGGGCAGTGCTTATATAAAACATGGCCGCCGCGAAGCCATGGAGCTGCCCATGCTGGGGGTAGGCGTTTTGTTGAGCCTTGAAAAAGATATGCTCACCTGTGCCAAAGCCAGAATTTGTCTGGGGGTGGCAGCCCCGACACCATTCAGAGCGCTGGAGGCCGAGAAACACCTGGAAGGCAAGAGCTTGCATGAAAGCAATCTGGCCGAGGCCGGGCGTATTGCCGGCCAGGAATCAAAGGTTCGCGATAGTATTCGCGGGGTGGCTTGGTACCGGCGGGAAATGGTGGGCGTGCTTGTCAAGCGCATGGGGCTCAAAGCGCTTGAACGCGCAAAAGATGATCAGAAGTAAGTGCTGCAGACTGAGCTTGGGATGAAGGATTTGAAGGTCGGAAAAACATTTTTGCGTGAAACGATATCAATCACAATTTACCCTGCGGCCCCATATTCGGGATTAACGTAGCACTGGTGGACGGCCCATGAGATTTTACCGGTAACCCCAAATATGGGAACGCAACGAGCGCCCGGACAAACAAATAGGATATCGCCTCCCGCAAAAACGTATTTCCTCGAGAGGCAATGTGGATAAAAAAATTATATATGATTTCAATATATTGAGATTAAAAACCTCTTAAAGAAAATAAAGTAATTTTTGAATTCGAAACGATCAGCATAAGTAATATTCGGAGGAATTTATATGAGTAGGGAAATATCATTTCTCTTTAACGGGAATCCGATGAAAATGGTCATCGAAGACCATTGGACCCTGTTGCATCTGATCCGGGAGGAGCTGGGATATACCGGTACCAAAGAGAGCTGCGGCAGTGGTGAATGCGGGGCCTGTACCGTCATCGTAGACGATAAAGCGGTTAATTCATGCCTTTATCTTGCCGCAGAAATTGACGGCAAGCAGTTAACCACAATCGAAGGATTGGCCGCAGCAGATGGGACCCTGCATCCCATTCAGAAATCTTTTGTAGAAAATGGCGGTATCCAGTGCGGGTTTTGTTCGCCGGGAATGATTCTTTCAGCCAAAGCCCTGTTGGATAAAACACCCAGTGCTTCTGAAGATGAGATCAAGGAAGCCATCGCAGGTAACTTATGCCGTTGCACCGGATACGTACAAATTATTGATTCGATTAAAGCGGTCAGCACAGGGGAAGACGAACCGCATGTGGTGGCCTTTAGGTCGGACGAAGGAGATCGCGGCGAATAAAACTCATTTTAAATAACTTCAATCGTCCATTAAGTAAGGAGTGAAACTGATGCAGAATTTGTGTTCAGTTGGTAAAAGAGTACCCAAGCTGGATGCGGTCGATAAGGCAACCGGACGTGTCCAATATATTCAGGATTTAAAAGTACCGGGGATGTTATATGGCAAAATCTTATACAGCAAATATGCCCATGCCAAAATCGTCAAAATTGATACGACAAAAGCCAAGGAATTACCCGGCGTTCTGGCCGTATTGACCGGAGAGGATATCCCCGATATCCGCATGGGGGTTTATAAGGATAATCGCCCGCTAAAGAAGGAAAAAGTATGCTCCTTCCGCGATGAAGTGGCGGCGGTGGCGGCCACATCACCGGATATCGCCGAAGCGGCATTGAATCGTATCGAGGTCACTTATGAAGCCCTGCCGGCGATATTCGATCCGGAAGCGGCCATGCAGGAGGGGGCACCGTTGGTTCACGAGGCCCATAAAACCAATGTCTTAAAAATGCCCTGGAAGCTGCATTATGGTGATGTGGACGCAGCCAAAAAAGAAGCGGCATTTGTCGTGGAAGACCGGTTTACGACCACCTGGGTGACCCATTGCTGTATGGGGCCCAGCGGGGCCATAGCAGAGTTCGATCCAGCCAATAACCTGACGATCTATACCAACA
>JASFGH010000234.1:0-6478 GCA_050123865.1 Desulfobacterales bacterium
TGATGAGCAAAGCGATAATTGTAATCGGAGTGAGAACATGCAGAAATTTTTCCTTGAACCAGGTTTCACCTTTAGCGGCTATGATCCATCTGTGAGAAAGATACCCAGCCACCAGAGGTAAGGCAACATAGATGCCAATAGACAGCAGCAACGCCTGCCAAGGCACCGGAAGGCGACCCACTCCCAAAAGAAATCCCCCCAATACACCGTAGAGCAACAGCATGGTCAGTGAGTTTATGGCAACCATTACAAGGGTCAATCCATCATTACCCCGGGACAGATAGCCCCATACCAGCACCATGGCCGTGCAGGGTGCAATACCCAGAAGAATGCATCCCGCCAGATAGCTACGCCACAGTGGCACTTCCAGCATTTTAATGCCATCGACCAAGACCACCGTGCCGGCTCCGTGAATTGCTCCTACAGGTAAATTGAGACCAAAAGGCATCTTGACCAAATCCACGGCATCCGGACCGATGAACTTATAAAACAGCGTACCCAAGAAAAAGATTGCAATTCCGTACATGGTAAAAGGTTTGACTGCCCAATTGACGAACAGCGTCAGGAACACTGGTTTGCCGCTTTTGCCGGCTTTAATGACCTCACTGAAATCGATCTTGACCATAATCGGATACATCATGAAAAACAGGCAGACAGCGATAGGGATGGATACCACCGGGGCTCCTTTGACATAGATGGCAAGACCATCCAGGTATTGAGCGACACCCGGGGCGATTTTCCCCAGCAGGATTCCTGCGATAATACACAAAATGACCCATAGCGAAAGAAAGCGTTCAAAAATACTGGTCATTTTGCGGTCATTGTTTAAAACCTGCTCGTTGTTCATCATTGAGTCACTGCTCCCTATCTAATTTTTTGTTTATGCCCGGTCAGACTATCGTCTTTTGAAGTAGACACTCATTTTTCGATCAAAGCCTTAAATGAAAAGGTACCCTCACCGGGTTTAAGCAACCAGTCCTTTATCTGATTTCTGATTTCACGAACTTTTGCGACCTTTTCTTCCTGTGAGCCCTCTGCTTTGGCCGAATCAGAAAATGGCCAATGCCAACGTTTCGTAATACCCGGAAAAATGGGGCATCGAGACTCTGAATCGTAGCATACGGTTATGACATGGTCGTATAGCTTGCCTGCTTTAATAAGTTCAAATACGCTTTGCGGTTTTTTCTCGGACAGACCCAAACCCTCCTCTTTCATTACTTCTACTACCAGAGGATTTACCTTCTCTGCCGGCTCCGACAAGATTTCGCTCAATCTTTCATCGTCCTGATGGATTGAGGGATCTTCATCCACCGATCGAATTACCCATTCCAGAGCACTAGGCACGATTGACGACACTCCGTCTGTATTGAGGCGATAATACATCCAGCGTCCTTTCTTGCGGCAATTGATCAGTCGTGCATTACGCAGAATGAACAGGTGCTTTGACACCGTAGAAGGAGCCAGTTTAAGCATGTCGATTAACTGGCATACACAAAGTTCAGTCCGCCCGTTTAAAGCCATCAGGATGCGAACCCGGTTTTCATCAGCCAGCGCTTTGGTGATATTCATGAATTCAAATATATATACCTCATATTTCGCCAATTAACGAATTGTTATTTAGCTTACAACACCAATCGTCTTTGTCAAGCCTCTTAAAAGAGTGAGGTGTTATAGTGACTCAGACACAAGACATGAGGCGTAGGTACAGAAAATGCGCATTTATGAAATTAGCGTCCTGATATTTGGACTGGAGAAATCGCAAATTTTTCGGCTTGAATATATTTTGGTTTAACAGAAGATATATTGAATCTTAAATTGGCTACGTTCTTATGAAAAATCCGGTTTTAAGCATGTTTCAGCAAAATGCTCATTGGAAAAGGTTTTATTTTTCAAGCGTGATTTGAACTAATCCATAATCTGTAACTTTCAAATAATCATTTTTATATTTACTGTCTCCAATTGGGTTTTCATATATGTAAAAGCAGTCATTATATCCTCCGAATCTCTTTTCAAATTTGTTACAGAGCTTATCATTTTCTATCCAGCTTATACCTGAATCGACAGAATCGCCGGCTTGGTAGGTGACTTCTCCATCTTCTTTTCTATGGAAAAATTGATCGATAAAATATGCACCAATAAACTCCGTTCTACCAAACATTAATTCTTTTATCTGTTGACCCGTTAACTTTTTATTTTCGTCAACCCTAGTGTAAATTTTGGTGCCTCCCTCTCTGCCCGCCAACGTAATTCCCTCCATAAAACGATCAAATACCTCGATATTCTTCATGCCATAGGTGCTATATATGGCATCAGCAGAGATTCTTCCTACCAATTGAATCCATTTGTCCAGTGTAGCTTTTGCTTCTTCCTTTCGCCCCAGAAATGCGTATGAAGCTGAGGCAAAAGGTAATATACCTGCCTCATCACGAACATTGGTGGCGCCTTGTTCAAAAGCAGTTACCGCTTCTTTATACTGTTTTAAAGAAAAATATGGGAAAGCCATATAGACACCGGCTTTATTCAATGGGTCTAATTTATTTGATATTTTTAAGTATTTTATTGCATCTTGAGGTTTATCTGCCAAAGGCAGTGCTCTTCCAGCTTCGTACAATACTTCTGAGTCATTGGGCGCGAGAGCCACAGCCTTTTCTGCATAAAAGGTTACTTTATCTTGAATGGTAAAAATGTCTTCCAATTTTCGATCATAGCGTTCTGCCCATAGGTGATGCCCTGTGACAGCATCAATTAATTGTGCAGTGATTCGCAAGCGGTCCTGAGATTTTTGGACACTACCCTCCAACACATAGCGTACTCCGAGCTCCTCTGCGACCTGCTGAATTTTTACAGCCTTGCCTTTATAAGTGAATGTTGAATTTCGTGCAATTACAAACATATTGCGGACTTTTGATAGAGCTGTAATGATCTCTTCGGTTAGTCCGTCATAGAGATATTCTTGCTTGGGATCATCACTTATGTTGGTAAAAGGCAAAACAGCAACAGAGGGTTTATCAGGCAACGGGTATGCCATTTTATCAACTGAGGCCGGCTCCACAGATGATCTACTCAAGTAAAACTGCCAGATTCCCAAACCAACGATTGCGACAAGGACCGCCGCTGCAGCTATCCACAGCAACCCCCTTTTTGATGCCTTTTTTTCAGCACCGATCAGCTTCAGGTCAAGAAGAATGGGTGCTTCAGAATGCTAATTAAATTTACCTTATCCCCATTTATGCTTCTTTTTATGCTTTTTTTTTAATTGGCCCGGTGGATGTTTTTTTACATGCTCTGCATGATGAATATAGGGTTTATCCGTATCTAATTCGATATTCACAAAATCGCCTAAACTGACCCTAAGGCAGCTTGGCAAAGACGCACCAACTTCCCAATGACCACCCTTTATATAAAAGTATAGTTTTCGTTCACAGTCATAATATACGGAACATCCTGGATAATACCGGTACTGATATTTAGCCCGATAACCATTAGCAGGGGCATGAGAAGGAGGGCCGTCATTTTTATGCTTGTGGCCGCCCTCTGAATATCCGGAATTGCCCTCATTTTCATATACTACTTTGATCTTTTTAGGTGCACATCCAACTGCAAAAATAACAGAAGCGGAAAAAAATCCAATTGTTAAACCAAAAAATAATTTTTTCATAAAATTCTGATTCATGAGAATATCCCTTTCTCAAATATGGTAGTTTCATCTATAAACAATAAATCGGAAAGGTTATCAGAATCTTTAGATAAAACCAAAAATGCTGATTGTCTTTTAATAAAGATTTTCCAGACAAATCATGGGAAATTTATTATTGATAATATTAAGAAGAGTTGCAGTTTGAAAGGTTAAATCGTTGTGAAAGGATTACAACAGTATTCATGTAAACAAAAATTCGTCAATACTGATGAGAATAACAAAGTTTTACCAATTTTCCAGATATCGTAATCTGATATCACACGCTTTTAGGGTCGGTCAATTTAGCATGGATGTTGGAGAAATCACGAGTTTCATATCTTACGTTACCAACCCAATATCTTGTGTGTCCATTTATATTAGTAAATCGGGAAATTTTGTAATCAATCCACGCTATCTAATTCATAAAACATTTTGTCCATATAAAATGGATCGTCGAAATGGCGTTTTCCTACGAAGGCCACTGCATGACGGCCCCACTGGCGCATGGCTCCTGGAGAAAGGACACCCGTGGGCCAGAGGATAAACCGTTCCAGCCTTTCACTCCCTGGTGCAATGCCGTACAGATTGAACATGCTCCTTCGATCGTCTCTTGAATAGGGAAGGCTCCGGAGTTGACCATAGTCTGGAAGTGAATAAACCGCCATTGCGGGCTGCAATTCTCGAGAAAAGGGATAAAGATGCTGCACGTAATGGGTTCGGCTCTCCATGGCCACTGTTATAAAATCCCTTGTAGGACTCATATCAGGTGCCTTGAGTATTAGCGGCGGTTCCGTGTAATCTACCTTTTTACGTACCAGCAGTTGATTTGTCGGATAAGCCTTGTAATAGCATCCGCAATTATGAACCGTCTCGTAAAGCAGCGGTTCTCCATTATTGTCCAAGGTGACTCGATAATTTAACCCATCAAGTAACCCCCCAAAAATGTCCAAAGCGCCCTTCTTGGGTCGCGAGGGAAACCAGATGATGTAGTTAAGTTGCGTAAGAATTTCTTTTCCGAAGCGTGTAAAGGAAAGTAAAGTGTATGTAACGGGTTTGTTCGTATTGACCTCAAGAACACCTTTGTCGGTCCAAACTGGTGCTCCGATCCGGTCGTAGTCGCCGTTGATCTGGATTTCCCAGACCGGCGCATACATCCAAAAAAGAGCCTCCCGCTCCTCGGGAGAGTACACGGGGATGCCTAATGCATCACGCTTATTCGAATCGACGATTTGACGTACTGACGACATATCATTTTTTTTGACCGGAACGTAACGAATAGATCGCCAATGGGCGGGAGGCTCAAGTGAAAAGCTTTTATTTACCTCTGCATGCCAATTAGACACTCCGTAAGAAACAAACAAACTGGTGAGTGGGTAAATGCCCAATACCCTGCGAAGCGGAATATAATCATCGGGTACTGAAACACTTTTACTCAATTCCTCCTGATGTTTGATACTCTGAAAATCCGAGGCCTTCAGAAGGTCGCCACATGTGGCAACCTTACTGAAAAGTCCGTTTCTGTTGTTCGCTGAGTCCAGTTCAGCGACAGCCGAATCAGGCAAATTTGCAATTTCATATTTGCGAGCATCCTGATCCAGCGCTTGCATTCGGTCCGCCCATTTAGCAAAGGCAGCTTTGTTGTCAACCTCTTCGCGAAACGAGGCTATGAATCGATTCACTCTCAAGTATGGATAATTTTTTACTCGGAAAACACCTGGATCAATAACCCTTGCTTCCACGATTCTTTTATCAAGCGATGCAAAAAAATCCGCACAACTGCCGAGCGGCCCGTTTTGACCTATGCGATCCGATCGGGTAGGCACTGGTACCATTGCGCAGCTGGCCAATAAAAGGGCCAATAATAAGAATATGCATATGACCTGAAGAATTGAAGACCGGGAGCTGTCCATACTTTAATTCCTTTTATTTGTGAGTTTCACGGTCATATCGGCCTTCTAAATGCAATATGGTCTCCTGTTCCCAATGTGCCGTGTAGGACAAAAAATCTTTCATACCACCCCTCCAGGGATAGTTCGTCCAGAGGGAAACACCCCAAAAGTCGAAATAAGCCACCTGGGTAACCCGGGTTCCTTCTGCTATCGACTCCAGCTGTATATATCCATAATGGAATTTCTGCCGGCATTGTTTCGGATTCAGGAGAACAAAATCCAACCGGTATGTTTCCGGGAACACCGTAGTCTGCCACCTGAAATATACATCCGGACCATGGGTATATTTGTCTTCGGTAATAAACGTATTGCCATTTTGCGAAATGAAATTGTGCTTCCGAATATATTTGTTTTTTACTAAAAAATCGTTATCGAAATCTGTCTTGAACTTCCAGAATACATCGATTGGAACTTCAACAGGATAGACAAGTTTATAAGCTTTACCCCCTCTCTTATCCGGGGCTAATTGATAAATGAATACTTCGTCATTTACCAAATGTTTCTGTCCGGCCTGTGCACTAATCGTAAAGGGAATAAATAAATGACAAAATGGGTTCGTCACCCAAATTATTATTGGCAAAATGATAAGTAAACGCCGGGTTAAGTGCGTCAAAAACGGTTTCATGGAACTCATCGCAATTCTGGTCACGACCTTTCCACCACATCCATCCCCGTTGCCAAATTCGGCAATATACACTAGACTCTAAATTTACACGGATGGTATTCGTCGGTGCCTGAAAAATAAGGCTGATGACCTAAGAAATGTCATGTTGATGAGAGTCATACATTTATGGTTTCCAAAATGCAGACTACTTGACTTAGTCATGTATTTTAGATTTGAATGAATGGCTGT
>JASFGH010000235.1:0-6472 GCA_050123865.1 Desulfobacterales bacterium
AGAGGTAACGATATGTTCCATGCGCTGGATGCGGCGCTGCAGGTTTTCATAGCGCCTTTTCATCCGCTGAACGGCACCATGGCGGGAGGTGGTATAGCTGTCGTAAAATTCCTTTTCACCTGTATCTTTAATCGGTATGACCGGTTCGGGTTTCATCAGCAAAGCGGCCAGCAGATAAAGCCCGATGGCCGGCAGGAAACCGGCGACGAACAATACAATGATGGCCATCACCCGGGTCCAGAAGACTGAAAAATCAAAATGTGACGCCAGCCCTTTACACACGCCCAGAATCATTCCGCTGCGTGAGCGATAAATACCGTTGCGGTCTATGCGGGTATGATGTGTCATGGTTTAACTTCCTTTCTGTGCCGCTCGTTTAGACCCCTCCTGATCCAGCAAAATGGCTTCCAGAGCTTCAACGCGATTCTCCATGCGAGCCAGCCCCTTATAAATTTCCTGGATCATTTTGGCCTCTTCGGCTTGGTCTTCGGCAGACAGACCACCGCGAAAGAATTTTATCGCCAGAAGAATCGTGCCAGGGATGATGGCCAGCGCCAGCAGGATGCTTCCGAATACTATGGCTACGATCAATACTTCTTTCATTTTGGATCTACCTTGGTTCGCTTAATTAAATTTACCTGATGTGTATCCCTTGTAACAGAATGTTTGATTTAGGTGTATGCAACCGGAAAAGATGTCCCCCCAGTCCGTTAGCATCTTATAAAATTATCCGGGCGAATCATCAATAAAAATCTTACACGTCCGCCGGTGCGCAGGGTCATCAATCGGATGATGGCGTCTCATTGGATTTAGAGACCGAATCGGGGCGTTTCAAAGCCTGCAGTTCCTTTTCGATTTCTTCATCCACGCCCAGCGCCTCGAATTCGGCGTCCAGGGCCGACTGTTTTCCGAAATTGACCAGATCGGCTTCAGATTCCATGCGTTCGATACGATTTTCAAGCTCATCGAATTTCATCATGGCCGCGGCACTATCCACACGTCTGATTTCTTCCTGCGCCTGTATTTTCTGGCTGGCATGAATATGGCGCTGGACGAGCAGGCGTTGTTTGTCACGGGCTGATTTCAATTTGTCTTCCAGCTGGCGAATGTCCGCCTGATATTGTTCGACCAAAAGGTTATGTTCGGTGAGCTCGCTTTCAAGGCCATCTATCCTGCGGGTATACCGGCGTTTTTCAACCAGGGCTTCGCGCGCTAGGTTATCTTTGCCTCTGCTCACCGCCAGCTGGGCCTTTTCTTCCCAGTATTGAATCCTGTCCTGCAGTGTACCCAGTTGCCGCTGAACCTTTTTACTGCTGGCCATGGCGCCGGCACAGGCAGCCTTGATTTCAACCAGCGTGTCTTCCATTTCTCTGATCATCAGCCTGATCAATTTTTCCGGATCTTCTGCTTTGTCAAGGATCGCATTGATATTGGAGCTGATGATATCACGAAATCGTGTAAAAATACCCATGATAACCTCCCTGTCAGGACACCTGAATTTCGCGTCATACGCTCAATCCAGAGTTAATTGTTACTTGTTATTCGTTATCAGAATGTGACAACCGTAAAAATTAGCTTTCTATGATTTTCCATCCACAGAATTCGGATGTTCTGCTGCCATTACGATTAACCAAAACAAATAACGAATAACCAATCCTGGAGCAGAAATTGTGCCAGAATAATAAATGGATATAAGATATTGATAATACGATTAATAAATGGAAAATGCTTATCTTGACAAATGAGCGAAAAAAACCTATATTTAAAAAATAAAACTATTAATTGGTATTTTATGCCATGAACAAAACAATCACCTTACAGCACAAAGACCTAAATTCTCGTTCGGCAACGCACGTCACAGAAGCCCTGGGTCAATCGGAGCCGTTTTTAGCGTTTCAGGAACGGCTTTCGCGTGTAGCGCCTGTGAATCGACCGGTTCTGCTCATCGGAGAGCGAGGAACGGGAAAGGAATTGGCCGCATCGAGACTGCACTATCTGTCGGATCGATGGCAGGCGCCGATGGTGGCTCTGAACTGCGCGGCCCTGTCGCCGTCTTTAATAGAATCCGAATTGTTTGGTTATGAAAAAGGTGCCTTTACCGGCGCGCTGCAAAGACGGGTAGGGCGTTTTGAGGCTGCCGATCGCGGGACGTTGTTTCTGGATGAAATCGGAAGCATACCGCTGGAGGTCCAGGAGAAAATTCTGAGGGTGGTGGAATACAATGTTTTTGAGCGTGTGGGCAGCTCCGAGAGCGTCGAAGTGGATGTGCGCATTATTGCCGCCACCAATGCCGACTTGAATGATTTGGCCCGCAAGAATCGTTTCAAACAGGACTTGCTGGATCGGCTGTCTTTTGAGGTATTATTCCTGCCGCCGCTCAGAGAGCGTAAGGAGGATATTTATTTGCTGGCTACGCATTTCGCCGGTCGCATGGCGCTGGAACTCGGATGGGACGAAATTCCGATTTTCAGTGCCGATGCCGTTGCAACGCTTGAGCATCACAGCTGGCCGGGTAATATCCGCGAATTAAAAAATGTTGTTGAGCGGGCCGTTTATCGTTCCGATGCGACCACTATTTCCGAAATAGACTTTGACCCCTTTCATTCTCCGTTTGCCCACAAGGAATCTACCGAGGCAGAAAAACCGGCCCTGGACGACCGGACTGCCGGGACGGACCTTTCCGAATGGCTTCAGGCACCTCTTAAAGATGCCGTCTGGCAGCTAAAGGTCACCCGGATGCAATCCGCCCTGCAAAAAGCAAAATACAATCAAAAAGAAGCTGCCCGGATACTGGGTTTGACCTATCACCAATTTCGCGGCCTTTACCGCCGGTATCAGGCCACTCAGTCAGAAGCATCTTCTTATTAATTAGGTGTCAGGTTTCAGGTGTCAGGGAACATAAGGCCGAAAACAGAAAACAACGAAGCAAAAAATGATCGATATGGCTACTGAATTGCAAAAGCCTGAAGCTGGCCCCCAAAGGCCTGACACCTGACACCTTAAATATTATATTGAGCGGCCCAGCACAGCACTCTCATAAATAGCCGCCTTGGCATTGCGGGTTTCAATGCAATCGCCGATCTGGTGGGTTTCGTAACCGAGGGATTTGACTTTTTGATAGAGTTCATTATGCGGCCGGGTACCGGTTGCCATAATGACCTTTTCGGCTTCAATCAACACCTCGCTTCCGTCGCTGCCGGACACAACCGCACCTGTGCTTTCAATTCTCACCAATTGGGTTTCGGTCCATATGCTGACCTTATGCTCTTTAAGCCTTCCGAGCAAAATTTTTCTGGTCATAGATTCAAGGCCGCGTCCGATTTTAGCGAGCATCTCGACCACGCTCACGTGACAGCCATGCTCAGCCAGGTACAGCGCCAATTCCAGTCCGGTCGCACCGCCGCCGACGACCACCGCTTTTTTAAAGGACGGCGGAACGCCGTTCAGCACATCTTCATAGGTCAGTACAATGGTCCTATTGATGCCGGCCACCGGCGGAAGCGCCGGTTGCGATCCAGTTGCCAAAACGACCACATCCGGATTGAACTTCTGGATGTCTGAGGCCCTAATAGCATGGTTGAGATGACAGGTCACACCGAATTTTTCGATCTGTTTTTTCTGAAATCTGATCAGGCTGAGCAATTCTTTCTTGTAACCCGGCACACTGCCGGAAAGCAATTGTCCGCCCAGAACGCTTCGTTTTTCGAAAACATCAACCTTGTGGCCGCGCTTGGCCGCGACCCAGGCCACATTCAAACCGCCGGGGCCTCCTCCGACCACCATGACCCTTTTAGGTTTGCGGGTGGGCACGAAAGCCATTTTTTTTTCGCGGCCCAGCATCGGGTTGACCAGGCATTCAATGCGGCCTTTGCGAAAGATGGATTCCATGCAAGTGTTGCAGGCGATGCAGGTGCGAATTTCGTCCAGACGGCCATCTCTGGCTTTAATGGGCATCTGCGGATCGGCTAGAAGTCCCCGACCGATGCAAACCAGGTCCGCCTGGTTTTTTTCTAGAACTGCATTGGCAATCAACGGGTCGTTTATTCGGCCGACGGTCATTACCGGAATGTCCAAGGCCTTTTTAATTCGGGCGGCGGATTCCGCTAGGCAGGCTTTTTCCATAAACATGGGCTGGCAGATCCATTCCGGCGTAATATCATTGCCGGCGGAAACCTGGACCACGTCGATGCCGGCTTTTACCAGGTGTTTCAAGATTTCTATGCTCTCCATAACCGTCAGGCCATCGGGTAAAAATTCCTGGGCGCTGATTTTAAAAGAAAGTGGAAAATTCGGTCCGAGGCACTTGCGAACGGTTTCGACGATCTCAAGCGCAAAACGGCTGCGCCCAACAATATCGCCACCATACTCGTCCTCACGCTCATTGCTCAGCTTTGATAAAAACTGATTTATCAGATATCCATGTGCGCCGTGGATTTCAATCAATTCAAAACCGGCCTGTTTTGCCCGTTGGGCGGCATCGCTGAATTTTTGAACTATTTGGTGGATTCCTTCGGTTGTTAGAGGCTCGACCTCCCCCCGGATCGTAGGGCAGGGAATCGCAGAAGGTGCCAGAGGTTTGCGTTTGATGACCTTAATCGACGTCTGTCGTCCGCCGTGATGAATTTGAATTGCCGGCACCGATCCTTCCGATTTGATCACTGCGGCAATTTTATGCAGGCCTTCTATGAAACGGTCATCATCGATTCGTGCCTGATGAGTGGAAACCATTCCTTCAGGTGAGATCGCACAGGCTTCCATGATAATCATTGCCGGTCCGCCGGCCGCCCGCCGGCGGTAATGCTCGATCGTTGCGTCTAAAATAGAACCATCGTCGCCGATTAGAAAAGATGCCAGACCGGGCATGATGATTCTGTTTTTCAGTTGGATGCCTTTGAATGTAAAAGGCGAAAACAACGGCTGCATTCTTTTACCCTTTTTATATTGGCGGTCGGTATGCTCTTTTGCTCATAGCTTAATCAGGCCTTAAAATCAACTTTTCCTTATAATTCTCTTGGATCCTGGCGATGTTCATCTCCAGAGGGCGTAATTTGCCATTGTTAAATAAGGTTGTCTGGTCATCGTAATGGCGGCCGAGAAAAATCCGGATTGTAAAGGACCGCTTCATTTAATTATTGTCGATTTGCGGTTGGAGCGCTTGACGCTTAATCGTGTTTTCCCTATAATCCCCGGAACGCAGCTAAGCTCAAATTAGCGAAAACAGAAAGGCCCAATGACAGATGCATTACTTTGACACCCTCATCGCTGAAATCGGAGCGACCAATTTGCTTCTGATCGTCGTCTGTCTGATTTTAATCGTCACCCTGATCTTGCTGATTATTTTGGTCCGCCGCCGCGAGATTAAAGCCCAGGATTTTTTTGCAAACCTTGAAAAACAGCAGGAACATACCGAGCGAATGGTCCGGGATGAGTTTGCGCGCAACCGCCAGGAAGCGGCCGGAAGCGCCCGGCAGGCGCGGGAGGAAATTGGCAACACATTGAAATTTTCCAGTGACTCCCAGCTAAAGCAGCTACGCGAAGTCGCCGGCATGCAAAAGGATCAGATGGATAGCTTTTCCAGGCAACTGCTGGAGATGACCCAGCTGAATGAAAAAAAATTCGAGGCCATGCGAAAAGCAATTGAAACCCAGCTGCGAACCCTGCAGGAAGACAATAGCCGCAAACTGGAGCAGATGCGCGCGGTGGTGGATGAAAAATTACAGTCAACATTGGAACGAAGGTTGGCGGACTCGTTTAAGCAGGTCAGCGAGCGACTCGAACAGGTCTACAAGGGGCTCGGTGAGATGAAAAGCCTGGCCACCGGCGTGGGCGACCTGAAAAAAGTACTGACCAATGTCAAAACACGGGGCACCTGGGGAGAAATCCGGCTGAGCCACATTTTAGAGCAGATCCTGACAGCAGACCAATACGCCGTCAATGTGGCCACCAAAAAAGCCAGCAATGAGCGCGTGGAATTTGCCATAAAACTGCCAGGTCCGGATTCACATCCGGAGAAAGTGGTCTGGTTGCCCATTGATTCCAAATTTCCCCAGGAGGATTATCAACGCTTGCTGGATGCTCAGGAAGCTGCCGATAAAACCCTGGCCGAAAAATCGGTCAAAAACCTGGAGATGCGTGTTAAAGCCGAGGCGAAGGCCATCCGGGAAAAATACATTGATCCGCCGCAAACAACCGATTTCGGGATCATGTTTTTGCCGGTGGAGGGTTTGTATGCCGAAGTGTTAAGGCTCCCAGGCCTGTGCGACAGCCTGCAAAGGGAATATCGCATCGTGGTGACCGGACCGACAACCCTGGCGGCGCTTTTAAACAGCCTGCAGATGGGATTTCGCACGCTGGCCATCGAGAAACGAACCAGCGAGGTCTGGGAATTGCTGGGGGTGGTAAAAACCCAGTTTGGCAAGTTTGGCGAGGTGCTGGCCAAGACCAAAAAGAAGCTGCAGGAAGCCAGCAATAC
>JASFGH010000236.1:0-6456 GCA_050123865.1 Desulfobacterales bacterium
TGCCACTCCCAGATTCACGACCTCAGCGAGCACTTTGAGGGCGGTTATCATTCGGTGCATCTATGGACCCTGATCTGCCTGTCCATGGGTGTTTTGGGCGAAAATGAGCGCGCTTATCTGGGACCGGATCTGGCGGATGTGGATGTGCTGCCGTCCAAGGAACTGGAGGAATAATCAAGTTAAGCTAACTGTAACTTAGGTCAATAAAAACCCGGCCAAATAAAGGCCGGGTTTTTATATTCATTCAGGTACGTTTTTAAGATTAAAATTTGTGCCTACAAAATTTGGAGCCGGTGGTAAACCGGCCTCGTTAAGAGTTATTGATTATCAGTTATTGGTTATTGCTGATCGTTGCCTGTGCAAATCTTGAACTCAGCAGCTTTCAGAAATTCACCAATAACCAATAACGAATAACTATTAATGGTTTCCTGAACCGCTATGCGGCTCTGGAAACCTTAACCGCACAGACCTTGTATTCCGGGATACCCGAAATCGGATCCAGGGCCGCGTTGGTTAACCGGTTGGCAGCAGCGGTTGCAAAGTGAAACGGAATAAAAACGGTTCCATTAACGGCTTTCCGCGATATTTTGATCCGTGCCTGAATCGTCCCCCGTCGGGAGTCGATATTCACCAGGGTGCCTTCTTCCAGTTCGAATTTGCGGGCATCCTGCGCAGAAATCTCCACAAAGGCCTCGGGTGCAATTTGATTTAATCCGCTGGTTCGCATGGACATCGTGCCGGTATGGTACTGATACAGCAGCCGCCCGGTGGTCAGATACAGGGGGTATTCGGCATCGGTCGTTTCAGCCGGCTCGATGTAATCCATCGCGTGGAAAAGGCCCTTGCCGCGCGTAAACTGCGCGCCGTGCAAAATGGGGGTGCCGGGGTGCTCGGTCGTCGGACAGGGCCAGTGCAGGCCTTCATGCTCGATGCGCTCGTAGCTGATGCCGGCATAAGACGGCGTCACCCTTGATATTTCTTCCATGATCTGCTGGCTGCTGTTGTAGGCCATGGGATATCCCATGCGCGTGGCAATTTCACAAAATATCTTCCAATCGTCCCAGGCCTCTCCGGGCGGCTCCACGGCTTTGCGAACCCGCTGCACGCGACGCTCAGAATTGGTAAAGGTGCCGTCTTTTTCGGCATAACAGGCCGTGGGCAACACCACATCGGCGCGCTGGGCGGTTTCGGTTAAAAATATGTCCTGCACCACCAAAAACTCCAGGTTATCCAAACATTTTTCGGCATGGTTGACATCCGGATCGGATACCACCGGATTTTCGCCGATGACATACAGGGCCTTGAAGGTGCCGTCATGGGCGGCCGGCATCATGTGGGTGACTTTCATACCGGGCTGGTCGGGCAAGGCATCAACGCCCCAGGCCTCGGCCATGCGCTGGCGCGCCGCTTCATCAATGATCTTCTGGTAGCCGGAATAGACATCCGGCAGCCCGCCCATGTCACAGGCGCCCTGAACATTGTTCTGGCCGCGCAGCGGATTCACCCCGCCTCCGGCAATGCCCATATTGCCGCACAGCATGGCCAGGTTGGCCAGGGATTTGACATTGTCGGTCCCGGTGGTGTGCTGGGTAATGCCCATGCAATACAAAATAGAGCCACGTTCAGCATTGGCATACAGCCGGGCGGCGTCGATAAGTTCCTGTGCCGGGATGCCGGTGATCTGCTCAACATAATCCGGGGTGAACTTATCAACCATTTTTTCCAATTCGTTGAAGCCTTCCGTGCGACTTTCGATGAATTGCTCGTCGTGCAGGCCTTCTTTCATAATTACGTGCATCAGGCCGTTGATCCAGGCCACATCGGTCCCCAGATTCTGACGCAGCCATTTATCGGCATAACGGGTAATGCGGATACGCCGGGGGTCGACAACGATGAGTTTGGTCCCTTTTTGGGTGACGGCCCGCTTAACCCCGCTGGAGATCACCGGATGGTTTTCAGTGGTATTGGAACCGGTGATCAGAATCACGTCCGCCTCTTCGATATCGGCGATGGTATTGGTCATCGCCCCGCTTCCGAATGCTGCGGCCAGACCGGCCACGGTAGAAGAATGTCAGAGACGGGCGCAGTGATCGACGTTGTTGGTCTGCACCACCGCGCGGGCAAATTTCTGGGCGATGTAATTTTCTTCATTGGTAATGCGCGCCGAGGTTAAAAACCCGATCGTGTCGGCGCCGTGCTCGGCCTTCATCTCGCCCAGTTTGCGGGCCACCATATCCAGAGCCTCGTCCCAGGATGCTTCGCGAAACGTTCCGTTATCCTTGATCAAAGGGGCTTTGAGGCGATCGGCTGAATGGATAAAGTCATATCCGAAACGGCCTTTGACACAGAGGCTGCCAAAATTGGGCGCCACATCTTCCACCCCGCTGGCTTTGACCACCCGGTTATTTTTGACATGCAGGTGAATCTGGCAACCAACACCGCAATAGCTGCAGGTGGTGCGCACTTTCTGCGTTTCCCAGGGCCGGGCCTCGTAACGCGCATCTTTCTCGACCAGTGCGCCCACCGGGCAGGCTTGGACACATTCGCCGCAAAAGACACAATCCGAGTTGATATAAGGCCGGTCGCCGGCGGCGATAATTTTGGTGGCCGCGCCGCGGTAGCCGAAATGAATGGCCTGGTTGACCTGCACTTCGTTGCAGGCCTGGACACATCGGCCGCATTGAATGCAGCGCGAAAAATCACGCATGATGAACGGATTGGCAGTTTCCATCGGATAGGCGGTCTCGCTGGGCTCAAAGCGCTCACCAGTGACCTGATAGCGAAAAGCCAGATCCTGCAGTCGGCAATCTCCCCAGACCGGGCATAGTTCCGTCTCTTCTTCGGCCTTGATGACATTCAATTGAAACTCGGTCCAATTGTCGGCCGTGCTCCCGCTAACAGCACAGTTGTGATTGCCGGAAGACAGCAACAGTTGCAGGACCATGCGACGCGCTTCAATCACTTTGGGTGTTTCCGTCTGGACTTCCATGTTGGGCGCGACCGGCGCTGCACACGAGGCCACCAGGCTGCGGGCCCCTTTAACCTCTACCACGCACATGCGGCATGCGCCGGTTGGGGTCGCCCCTTTAAGATAACACAGTGTCGGGATATCGATGCTGTTACGGCGGGCCACTTCCAGGATGGTATCTCCCGGTTCAAACGAAAATTTGTTTCCATTGATGAGAATGCTATTTTCGGATGGCATTCCGGTTACACTCCTTTGATCGGTTAATATGGCAGGGAATGAGTCGCTTCGAATTTTAATGAAGGATCGGTATGATTGATCCTTCAAAATCCATTCAAGCTTTCCTGTTTAACGAAATTAGAGCAACTTGTCAATCCGCAAGCACATGCGAAGACCCATTTTAGCGATCGCCTGCATTCAGCCCGCCGCCCTCAAGCGCGCTTTGTTATCAGCGGCACTTTCGGTTTTATGGACTGCCGGGCGGCAGGGGTTTTTCCCGGGCTTTCCACCGGTGATACAGGTATACCCCGCAAATACTGCCGATCGTATTAGCCACCACATCTGCCATTTCGGCATAACGGAACGGAACAAAATACTGATGAATTTCATCGCTGATACCGTAAAGGGTCGCAGATGCAATACTAATAAAAATCAGAAGCTTATGGTTGTCCTTGAGTAGCAGGGTGTCATAGGCACGGTAAAACAGGATGCCCAGCAGGGCATAGGCCATAAAATGCAGGAGTTTGTCAAAAAGCCGCACATCCGGCATGCGCTCGGCCCCGGGGAAGCTGGATTGGACAAATATAGCCAGGCAGTAAATGATTGGCGGCAGCCAGTAAAAAAGGAAAATTCTCAGTTTTGATTGATCGGTTTCAGGCATATCGTCACCGGCGCGAGGCACAGTATGAACAGAGCAAAAGGAGAATTCGTCACGAAAGCACGAAAACACAAAAAAAAAATTAACCTTTTCGTGCTTTTTAAAATTTCGTGTTTTCGTGATTAAATTTTAGCGTGTTCTCAGAATAAATATCAATTTTGAAATGCTGATTTATAGTTAAAAATGAGTGGTCGGGCGGCGCTGACCGAAGCATGCCTCACAGGGAGAATTTTTGGTCACATGCTTTTTGAGCTTTTTGCACCATAGGGATTGAAAGGTATGACAACTGCCGTCCAGGGCGTCGAGTTTGGCGGCAGCGGCCCACTTACAGCGCAAATCGCACCATTGGATTTTAGAGGTCGTTACGCCAGCATTTTTGCTCATTTTTAAATTTACGAATTTTTAAACGGATTTGAATTTGGATCATTTGATATTCGAATTTGTTTCGAATTTCGATATTCGGGTTTCGAATTTTACTAGATTATCTATCTACAATTTCCTATGGAAAGCATTTCAGAATTATATGCTATTCCTTAAATAGATCCAGCGCCAGTTCCCGTTTGCGGATATGTTCCTGCACCGTATCGAAAAATTCGTCATGGGAAAGGCCGTATTTGACGTGGCCATCCAGTGTTCGCACCGAAAGGGTGCCCGCCTCCTTTTCCCGGGCACCGATGGTCAGGATCAAAGGAATTTGATTGAGCTGGGCTTCACGAACCTTTTTATTCAGGCTTTCGGCCCGATCGTCAATTTCCACCCGCAGGCCGGCTTTATCGAGCTCCGATTTAACCACCACGGCATGGGATATCAGATTGTCATTGATCGGCAAAATGGCAGCCTGTACCGGCGCTAGCCACAAAGGGAACTTGCCGGCGAAATGCTCGATCAAAATGCCCAAAAAGCGCTCGATGGAGCCGAAAACGGTGCGGTGAATCATGATCGGCCGGTGCCGCTCATTGTCCTTCCCGATAAAGGACAGGTTAAAGCGCTCCGGCAGGGCCATATCCAGCTGGATGGTGCCGCATTGCCAGGTCCGGCCCAGGGCGTCTTTGATATGTAGATCGATTTTGGGGCCGTAAAAAGCGCCATCGCCTTCATTGAGAGTATACTCATGACCGTAGGCCTTAAGTCCCGCTTCTAAACCGACGGTGGCCTCATCCCATTGGGCGTCGGTGCCGATGGATTTTTCAGGCCGGGTCGACAGCTCCAGATGAAACCCCAGGCCAAAGGTGCTGTACATCCGCTCGGACAACCGTAAAACGCCTAAAATTTCATCCTTGATATGCTCGGGCATCATATACAAATGGGCATCATCCTGATGAAAGGCCCTGACCCGAAACAGCCCCTGCAAAACCCCGCTGAGCTCATGCCGGTGAACCAGGCCGACTTCGGCCGCCCGCAGTGGCAAATCCTTGTATGAATGCGGTTTGCGCCCGTAAATGAGCATGCCGCCGGGACAATTCATCGGTTTGATGGCATAGTCATTCTCATCTATGGATGAGGTATACATGTTTTCGCGATAATTTTCCCAGTGTCCGCTTTTTTCCCACAGCGCCCGGTTGAGCATGATGGGTGTTTTGGTTTCCACATAACCGGCAGCGCGGTGCTCGGCCCGCCAGTAGTCCAGCAACGTATTCCAGACCACCATTCCCTTGGGATGAAAAAACGGCATTCCCGGCGCTTCATCGTGAAAGCTAAACAGGTCCAATGCCCGACCAATTTTGCGGTGGTTTCTCTTTTTGGCCTCTTCCAGGAAATTCAGGTGGGCCTTCAGCTCCTTTTTGGAAAAGAAGGCCGTGCCATAAATTCGCTGCAGCTGGGCTCTGGTGGGATCCGCCCGCCAGTAGGCGCCTGACACCTTGATCAGTTTGAGGGCCTTCACATGGCCGGTATGCGGTACGTGCGGACCGCGGCACAAATCGGTAAATTCGCCCTGCTGATAAATCGAAATAGTCCCGTCCTCCAGCTCGGCTAGCATTTCCTGTTTGTAGGGTTCGTCTTTGTAAAATTCAATCGCCTCGTCTTTAGGGATCTCCTTGCGGTGGATCGGCAATTTGGCTTTAATGATTTTTTTAATTTCCGCTTCAATTCTGGGAAAATCATCTTCTGACACCGGTTCCATGTCGATGTCGTAATAAAAGCCGTCTTCGATGGCCGGCCCGATGGTCAGTTTGGCGTCCTTGTAAAGCCGCAAAATGGCCTGGGCCATTACGTGAGCCGCTGAGTGCCGTAAAACGTGCAACGCCTCCGGATCTTTTTCGGTGATCAGTCGAACACGGGCATCGACGCTGATCGGGGTGCTTAAGTCAACTAGTTGATCGTCTAATTCCATTGCCACGCACCGGCGCGCAAATTCCGCTGAAATACCTTCAGCCAGCTCCATTCCCGTCGGGACTTTTCCAAAAGCCTTTCGGCTACCGTCTGGAAGTGTTATATTTACCATTCTTTTTTCACCTTAATCATCATTGAACGATTGATAAAATGGTTAAAACCAGTATAAAATGGAAGATTAGCCGTCTTAAAAACCCAAGCAAAATTATAATCCCAATTGATTACAGATTCAATTGGGAGTCAATGGTTATTATGGGTTATTAGTTTTACATGAATATAATCC
>JASFGH010000237.1:0-6439 GCA_050123865.1 Desulfobacterales bacterium
TGCTGCAGTTTTAATTCCAGCTAAACTTGTCAAAAAGAAAACACCGCCCACTGAAGCCTTTGCCGCCAAGCACCGGGTGAATTATCTTGTTCATCAGGTGAGGTGGCGCGGTGAAACCTTAAGTTTTATCGCCAAATGGTACACGGGGCACTATAACAACTGGAAAGCACTGGCGCAGGCAAATCCAGGCCTAAACCCCAATCACATAATACTGGGCAATCGGATTTATATTCCACCGGAGATGCTGAAAACCAAAAAGGCATTACCCCGCAAGTTCGTTGCGCGAACCTTGCCCGGGTATTTTGCCCATACGGTCTCAAAAACGGACGAAAATTTATCCGATATTGCCAAGTGGTACACCGGCAGTGCAAGTAATAAAAAAGCGATTGTCGCTGCCAATCCTGATATTGATCCCGACTTTCTGCTGATAGGAAACGAGATTTATATTCCATCCCATTTGTTAATAACCGATAGACCGCTGAATCCAAAATCCGTTCAGAAAACCGCCAAAGTAACAGGTAAAGGTTCTCAGCCAGAAGCCGCCCCTTCAGCGCCCGAGCAAAAAAAGATCCAGCTTTTTGGGCCCAAGCAATTTCAGGCCAATTAGCGCATGCCAGTATAAGCGTCCACGGAGTGAAAATCTCCGGCCCTTTGGTGTAGGGTCGGAGATTTTTTTTCTGGATTCCTGGCCTGTGACCGTTCCATGCCAAAGCCGGAACATTTGGATGAATGATCATTCATTTGCCTGCACGGCCTTTGTTTTCCTTGCTGAAAATGACCAACTCTCGAATGTTTAGCCATATATATAAGTACTTATATAAAAATTTTATATCGGAGCCAGGAAATCAAGGTTTTTATTGACAGGCGTCTCTGAAGTCTGATAAATGAATGAGTATTCATTCATTTATTCTTATTTTAACCTGATGAGGAGGTCACCATGCCAAGGAAGATCAGATCGGCTGTTGTTATTGGTTCCGGAATTATGGGGGGCGGTATTGCCGCGCTGCTGGCCGGAACCGGGATAAAAACGCTATTGCTGGATATCGTACCCCCGGATATAAAAGCGGAAGAAAAAAATGACCCGGTGGCCCGCAATCGAATCGTTAAGGCCGGTCTGGATACGGCTTTGACGACTCAGCCGGCTCTGTTCATGTCTCCAAAAGATGCCGAGCGCATTTCAATTGGCAACCTGACAGATGATTTTGACAGAATTGCCGAATGTGATTGGATTGTTGAAGTTGTTGTCGAAAACTTAAAAATTAAACAGGATCTGTTTAAACGCATCGAGCCGGTTCGAAAAAAAGACAGTCTTGTTTCCTCCAATACATCCGGTATTCCCTTAAAAGCCATGTCCCAGGGTCGCAGCAAGGCCTTTAAACAACACTTTTTAGGAACTCATTTTTTTAACCCGGTGCGCTACATGAAGCTGCTGGAAATCATACCGGGCGAGGAAACCCTGCCTGAGATCCTGGAATTTATGGCTGATTTTGGAGAGCGTATTCTGGGCAAGGGCATTGTCTGGGCCAAGGACACCCCGAACTTTGTCGGCAATCGCATCGGCGTACAGGGTATGGTTAAAGTGATGCAACTCATGCTCGAAGAAAAGGTTTCCATTCCCGAGGTGGACGCCCTTTTTGGACCGGTCATGGGCCGACCGCGAACCGGGATGTTTAAAACAGCTGATATCGTTGGCCTGGATACCCTGGCCCATGTGGCCCAAAATACCTATCAACTCATTGCCCATGATGAGGACCGGGAGAGTTTTGTCCTGCCGGAATTTGTGAATACCATGATCGAAAAAAACCTGCTGGGCAAAAAAAGTCAGAGCGGCTTCTATAAAACCGAACTGACACCGGACTGGCAAAAAATCCGCAAAGTCCTTAACCCGGCAACATTCGAATATGAAGAGGCCCAACCGGTGGAATTGCCCTGTTTGGCTGAAGCCCAAAAAGCCAAAACCCTCCCTGAAAAGATGCGCGCTGTGGTCTATGGAAAAGACAAGGGAGCCCAGTTTGCCTGGAAGGCGGTAGCCAACAATCTGATTTATGCGGCCAACCGAATCCCGGAAATTTCCGATACCATTGTAGACGTTGACAACGCCATGCGCTGGGGTTTCAATCTGGAGATGGGGCCCTTTGAAACCTGGGATGCCATTGGCCTGCAAACCTCGGTTGCACGCATGGAAAAGGAGGGATTTAAGGTACCGCCGCAAATCCAAAAGATGCTCACGGCCGGACATTCCGCTTTTTATAAAATGGAAAACGGCATTGTATTTTTCTACGATTTTGATTCTGAAAGTTATAAGGAAAAGGTGGTCAGCCCCAATATTATTTCGCTGGCATCGTCGAAAGCTCAGAATAAGGTCGTCCAAAGCTCTGAATCCGCTTCTTTGATCGATCTTGACGACGGGGTATTCTGTCTTGAGTTTCACACCAAAATGAATTCCTTAAACCAGCAAATTGTCGAGGCCCTCCACGCAGCCAGAGAATATGTTGATCGTCAGGGGGTCGGACTTGTGATCGGCAACCAGGCCGGCGGCATGCCGGGGGCCTTTTCAGCCGGTGCCAATCTGGCTGACATGAGTGCTGCGGCCAAGGCCGGACGCTATGCGGATATCGAGCAGCTGATCAAAAATTTGCAATACGGTCTGCAAGATTTGCGGTATGCCCCATTTCCGGTTGTGGCAGCTCCGTTTGGTTTAACGCTTGGTGGCGGCTGTGAAGTTTGCCTGGCGGCGGATAAGATTGTCGCGCATGCCGAGCTGTATATGGGGCAGGTGGAAATCGGGGTCGGCCTGATTCCGGCCGGTGGCGGTTGTTTGAACCTGATGAAAAAATGCCTGAGCGCTTTGCCCGCGGTGGTGACCGATTTTGATCTGGCCAAATTTTTCCTGCCGGTGTTTATGGCGATTGCCATGGCCAAAGTGACGACCTCGGCGGCCGATGCCCGGGCCAACGGCTTTTTAGGTCCCTGTGATCGCATCGTCCTTAATCGCGACTACCTGATCGGTGAGGCCAAAAAAGAGGTCGCCAAGATGGTGGACGAAGGCTATGCCCCACCGCTAAAGCGCAAGATAAAAGTTCTCGGTCAGGCCGCCCAGGGGATGGTCGCTGCGGAGGTGTCCAATATGCTCAGCGGCAAGTTTGTATCCGAATATGACGCTTTCCTGGCCAAAAAGATTGCCTATGTTATCAGCGGCGGAGATGTGCGCGATAATGCCAAAGTAGATGAAGATGTGATCTTGACCCTGGAGCGCGAAGTTTTTATGGAACTTTTAAAGGAAGAAAAAACCCTGGCGCGCATTGATCATATGCTGTCTACAGGAAAGCCATTAAGAAACTAATTATGAGTTAATGGGTATTCGCTAATTTTTATTATATCGGCTACTCATAAATCCGAAATTCTAATATCAAAATTCGAAACAATATCGAATTACCCAAAATTCAAAATCCAAAAGATTTGAATTTTCGCAGCATATCGTTTTGAACATTTGAACATTAGTTACTTGGATTTATTTCGGATTTCGAATTTCGTGCTTAGGATTTAGTAAATTTATAAAAACGATACTGTCTTTTTAATCCAGGGGGAGGTAAAAATATGAGAGATGCCTATATTGTGACGTCGATAAGAACACCGGGGTGCAAGAGAAGCAAAGGGGCCTTTAAAGATACCCGGCCGGAGGATTTGCTGACCTTTATTCTGGAGGCGGTTGTTGACAAAACCAAGGGGCTTGAAAAAAAAGATGTAGAAGACATCATGATCGGCTGCTCGTTTCCAGAAGCCGAGCAGGGCCTCAACATTGGGCGTATCGCATCGCAGATTGCCGGATTCCCCGTGGATGTGACCGGTGCGACCATCAACCGCTTCTGCGCATCGGGTCTGGAGGCCATTGCCCAATCCGCCTTGCGGATTATGGCCGGCTGGTCGGATATTGTCATCGGCGGCGGCCTGGAGTCCATGACCTATGTCCCCATGGGCGGCAATCTCCCCAGGCCGCATCCGGAATACACCCAAAAAATGGCCGACCTGTATGCTTCTATGGGCATCACCGCTGAAAACGTTGCCAACCGCTACGATGTCTCCCGGGAAGCCCAGGATGAGTTTGCCTATCATTCCCAGATGAAAGCAGCGGAAGCGAAAAACAAAAAGTTGTTTAAAGAGCTGGTGGCCACTCCGGCTACCCGCTACGTGCCTCAAAAAGATGGGACCTATAAAAGAGAAACCTTTATGCAGGATTTTGATGACGGCATCCGGGAGGATACGACTCTGGAAGGCTTGGCCGGTCTGAATCCAGTATTTGCCGCCGGCGGGTCGGTTACCGCCGGCAACTCGTCCCAGATGACCGACGGGGCGGCGGCCAGTGTGATTATGAGCGAAGATAAGGTCAAAGCACTGGGTGTCCGGCCGATTGCCAAATTTAAGGGCTATAGCACCGTGGGCTGCAAACCGGATGAAATGGGCATCGGGCCGGCGCTGGCCATCCCCAAACTGATGAAAATGGCCGGCATAAATCTAAAAGATATCGGTGTGTTTGAAATCAACGAGGCCTTTGCCGCCCAGGCACTTTATTGTGTCAACCAGCTGGGGATCGATCAAAAAATCGTCAACATCCACGGCGGCGCCATTGCCCTGGGGCATCCGTTGGGCTGCACCGGCGCCAAGCTGTGCGCTACGCTGCTCAGCAATATGCAACAGCGCGGGGTGAAATACGGCGTGGAATCCATGTGTATCGGCGGCGGTATGGGTGCTGCTGCTTTGTTTGAAATGTGTGATTGATTTCTGTGTATATACGGTTTGACCAACAATAAAAGGCTGCCATTTGGGCAGCCTTTTAAATTGGTAATATGTGAATCGGTTTCTTTTACGATTCTTCTTCTGCTGTGACCTGTAAAAATACGTTGCTACTTTTCCAATTCATATTTTCAAGTTTAGAGATATCGACGTTCTCACCATCTAATTGAAATAAAGAGCAGGCGGTCTTTATTTCCGCAAAATATCTAGCTAGAAATTCATTAAAGTTATCCTTATGAATCCAAACGCCATTTGCCAGGAAAATAGGCCCTAGCTCTTTTAATACCATATTAAAGAGTTTTAATTTTGCGCAGGCTTCACCTTCGCCCTTAATTGATATTCCAGCGTCATATGAAATTGTATTTCGCATTGGGGCAAAGGTGCCGCCCTTGCGAAACGTGGCCCCTACCAGACCCGGCATTGCGGCAGAGAGTGCCAGCGTCGCATCGTCCTGCAGGTAAGCACGTTCCACATCATCCACTGCCTTTCCGTTCAGAAATAGCGTCTGAATTCTTTTATCCAGATATTCTTCTTCAATTTGCAGTTGCTCACATAGCAAATCCTTAATACTGCAACCGACCTGAGTTTTTACAAAAAAGCCCTGCCCCAATAGTTTGAGAAATCTGGGCAACAGATCGTTGGTGGTAACGATGTTAATTTTCATAGTATCGTCTTGTTAGCTTTGATTTTTTATCGTCAAATTAAGTTTTTACCACTTCAACTGGACGTGCACTAAAATGGGGAAACCCGCTGCGAATTTCCCCATTTTTCGATTCCGATCATCTATTTTTTACCAGTTAAAGACTTCATCCAGGTCTTCATCTTTTACCTCGAACGTAATATCGTGTGGCGGCAGCTTCTCTTTTTTAAAGTAATCGGGTAAGCGATCGTGTTTAGAGGTCAGACCGGCCGCCAGGTTAAATTCACGTTCATTTTTCAGGATGGATTTACCCAGCTCAGTCACATCATCGGCAGTGAGACTCAGGCCATAAAACGTATTAACCAAGTCGAGCAGGGACTGGAAAGTTTCCGGTTGATCCAGAACCGGAAATGCGACAAACAGGCACATACCGGTAGAGTCGACAACAGCCGTAGCAATCTGCAAGTTTCTGGAAAGCTCGATCTGCCCTTCCGGACTCAAAGGATCCGTTTTTCCGCCAACGCCCATGATATTTGAGCCGACGGCATAGCCCGCTGTGTGGTCTGCACCCATAGTCGTTGTCGCGTAGGTGACGCCGATACCCATTACTGCCCGCGGATCGTATGCTGGCATGGCCTGTCCCTTAACTACGGGGATTCTCTCGACGCCGAAAACTTTTCCGGTTACGGCAGCGCCGCTGCCAAGAATTCGTCCCAATGGCGTTCCCTCTCCGACCTCCTTGACCAGCTTGATGGCTGCTTCAGCATCGCCGAACTGAGCCAGTCCGGCCTCCATGGCAACCCCAATAGTGGCACCCATTTCAATCGTATCCAGCCCGAAATCATCATCCAGGCGATCCAGCTGTGCGATGGCATCCAGGTCATCGATGCCGCAGTTTCCACCATGGGCCCAGACGGTTTCATATTCGGGTTGTTTGGTGACATAATTACCGTCCTTGTCATAAAAGGTGCCGGAACAACGAATAATGCAGCCCCGATGGCAACCGTG
>JASFGH010000238.1:0-6438 GCA_050123865.1 Desulfobacterales bacterium
AAACCAAACTCAATATCGGCCGGCACGGGCTTGCCTTGAGCGTCCTGTAATTTGGGAAAGCGCTCGGGTACCGTGTGGGCAAAATCCATTAAATGTCGGATTTCGTCTTGACTAAGCAATGCAGGTGTCCCGCTGGCCGGAATCTTTGAAACACCGCCTTCATCCAGCAACACCCGCTTATATGGATCGGTGGCATGGGCCAGAAGACGGATGTCACCGTTTTGCATGTCGATCTTGAGCTCCTCAGCCGTTTGACCCGAAACCGCGCCGCCAACGCCCTCGTTGAGCGCTACGGTCAGCCAGCCGGCCTGTCCGTTTTCGATATCGGCGGTCACCAGAACGCCGGATTTTTCCGCCGCAACACTTTTCATCAGCAGCACGGAGGCATAAACATGTTCCGGGCTTTCCATATAGGCCTGGCGCCAGCGAAAAGCACGTATGGAAAACGGCGAGGCCCATACCCGTTGAACAGCGGCCATAATGTTTTCAAAACCCACGACATGCGGCACGGTCAAATTGAGACCCGCTCCGGTGAACCCCGGAAGGTCTTCAACATTGGTGTCGCTGCGCACAAACACACCGTATGTTCCATCCGGGCCGAAGGTATCTAGCATGGCGGTCCGCAGCTGATTGCGGAAATCTTCACCCGGGTCCAGGTTCACCATCCAGTTGCGTATCTTCTCCAGGAATTTTGTAATGATTTCGTCCAGTCTCTGGGTGTCGCCCTTTAGGCGCTGCATAATTTTATATTGATCCTGCATCCAGCGAAAAGCGGAAATACCGCCGGGTTCGATGGGTTGCTCGAGTAATTGCCGGTAAAGACCGAAGGGGATCACCAGGCCGTCGGCGACCGCTTCGGGAAAGTAATGTTTGAGTTCGCCCAGATTGGCGGCTTTGGGACCGCAAATCCGGCCCGAATCGGTGCTGCGCAGCGTATCCAAAGATCGCAGGTCGCGGGTCTTGAGATTCAGTTTTTTGAGATCCGGCCGGATCAATAAATCTTTGGCGCCCTTATTCTCGTCAAAGGTGGAATCCCACTGTGGACCGTCGACGGCCAGCTGCACAATCCCGCGCGGGCTGACGGCCAAAACGACCTGCTGGCCGGCCATGGACTGGATCAAAGGCAACCATTTTTCGTCGATGGCCACATTGGGAATACCCAGATTGCGGGCCAGCAATTGAACATGAGATAAAATATTGCCTTCGCCGGTGGTCAGGATACCGGCAACCGGTGGCAAATCTTCAGTCGTCGAGGGCAATACGTAAATACTCTTTGAATCAAATTTGGCAGGCGCTTTACCGGCCGGTGATATCTTGATACGACCGCGTGCCAGCCCGGGATTTAGGCCCCGGAGGCCCGTGTCGGCCGGCTGGCCGAAAATAAAGTTGCGGATCCCCAGCTGTCGATTGGCGTCGGCAATCAGGCTTTCGAGCACCGCCGCATAAGACAGCAGCAGGCTGCCGCGCAGCCGGTCGTGAATGTAGCGACGACTCAGCGGCTCAATGGCTGCTAGATGCGCCACGGTTTCGCCCAGGTGATATCGCAGCGTGCGGTCGGCCCATTCCGGCATGCGCGCGGTATATTGCAGCTCGGCTTTGTAATCGATCAGTTGCGGGTCTGTTTGCATTATCCGGTTGAGGTTTTGGGTCAGCGCCCGTTGCTGACGGGCGGAAATCAATCCAATTCCATAAAGGCCATCGGCATATTTGATCAGCCATGAAAGCCTCTGGCGGCGGGTGGCCCCTGTTAGCCGGGCAATCATAGTATCCCCCATGCGAAACAACTCGCCCTCCAACAGGATACTGGCATCCAGAACTGCCAGCATCTGTGCGGCGGCGCCGGCTTTGGCCAAGTTATCGCGCAACATCGCCAGCAAAAGGCAGGCTGCTAGAAAACGGTCCCCGGCATCTTGTTGGGGCGCCAGCCGGTTGGCCATTTTCGACAGGGATTTGGCGAATTGAGCATTTTTGACCGTTTTGGCCAGTGATTCAATTTCATTCTGAATTTCGCGGGCTTTGAAAACCTGCTCGATGATATCCGCAAGATGGGCATAGTCCTTGGCCAGTTCAGGCTTTCCCTGCCGGACGGCGTAGTCTTTGACCTTTTGGGCATCCGCCAGCTCCGGATGGACATGCAGCTTGATGCGCAGGGTTTCAAAATCGGGATCGTTTTCAGCAAGGGTTCGCGAAAGTTGCCGCATTTCGGTAATCGGTGCGCCATGGCGGCCATGGGGAATAAAGCGCACGGCTTCCCGCAATACCATAAACCGATTTTCGCGCCAATCCGGGTCGGAAACCAGTGCCAGTAGTAGCTCGCGGCCGGCCCGCGTCTCGTCTTCGGTCTGCAACGCACCGCGATAATAGCGGGCGCGACGAAAAATCCAGCCATTGTCAGCTTCAATCAGAAACTGCTCCAGGACCATTTGTTTGATAATGTCTAAATGGCGGGGATCCTGCAGAAATTCCTCGGCGCGTAAATCGGCAAAAACGTTGGCGATATAGTAGCCGTCGGCCCTGAGCATTTTGACACGATCGTTCCATTCGCCATGCTGAACCCCGCCGCCGCGCTCGCTGCAGGCGTATTCTTTGGGCAGCTGGACGGTGCCGTCATTGCAGAACCAGCGAATATGCTTAAAGGGGCCCCGGGAAGCGGTCTTCATCTTCTGGACCCAGCTGCGCAGCGTGGCCTCATCCGGCGTGGCAGCTGCCGCATTCCCCGCTAGCAGTGCCAGTAGACTTAAGCACACGATTGCGGTAACCCTTTGCTTCTTCATTATTAAGATTTCCTTTAAAACTAAAAGGTAAAAAAATACAAACGGTTGACCAAAAAGATTAAACTTTAATCTAATACCTAATCGTCTGTCAATAAAGGAGCACCTGATATTGATGTTTACACACCAGGCTGACAAATTTCAAAAGCTGTGCCAATCTATTCATGATTGCACTTCAATGGATTGTATGCCAAAATTAAAAAGCGAGCGACCGGCAAATGGTGAAAGGCATTAAACGATCACAATCATCGTTAAAGGAGGCCGTAGATGGCAAAGAAAAAAATGATTCATGATTTTTTGCGGATGAAACAGGAATGGGAAAAAATCTCTTTTCTGACCGCCTATGATTTTCCCACCGCCCAATTTGCCGAAACTGCCGGTTTGGATATGCTGCTGGTGGGGGACTCTCTGGGAATGTGTGTCTATGGCTATTCCGGAACCGTGCCGGTGGTTATGGACCAGTGCATCTATCATTGCGAGGCGGTGCGGCGCGGCGCACCCAATACCTTTATCGTCGGGGATATGCCGTTTATGTCCTATCAAAGCTCCCTGGAAAAAGCGGTTGAAAACGCCGGCCGCTTTTTAAAGGAAGCCGGCTGCGATGCCATAAAACTGGAAGGCGGTGTCCGGGTCGTTGCGCAGATCAAGGCTATCGTAGAGGCCGGCATCCTGGTCATGGGTCATATCGGACTCACACCCCAGAGCTCCGGTCAGCTGGGGGGCCATAAAGCCCAGGGGCGCACTCTGGAAACCGCCAGCATCGTCGTGCAGGACGCATTGGCGGTGCAGGAAGCCGGTGCGCAGATGATTTTGCTGGAAGCCATCCCGCCGGAGGTAGCTGCCTATATAACCCAGAAACTCAGCATTCCGGTTCTGTCCATCGGGGCGGGACCGGACTGCGACGGCCAGCTGCTGATCGTATCTGACATGATCGGTCAGTTTCAGGCCTTTACCCCGAAGTTTGTCAAAAAGTATTGCAATGTCGCCCAGGTAGTCACCGATGCCATGAAAGAATATGTGGCCGAGGTCAAAGCCGGCAAATTCCCCGCAGACGACCATTGCTACCACATGATTGCCGGCGAGAAAGAAAAGTTCGACGCCGAATTTAAATAAATTCTGGCTACTGGCTGCTGGCTACTTGCCTCTGGCTCTGAACCGCTGAAAGTAGGTCCTGGATCCGAAAGGCAAAAGACCGCCAAGCAAAAAGAATCAACTTGCCCTTTAGGCCCATGCCGGATTAAGTCGAAAAATGACACGTCAGAGCCCCTGGAGGACCACTCAGACCGGTAAACGACCATCAAAAACAAAGAAAAGTATTTCGTGCTTTCTAAATTTCGTGTTTCGTGGTGAAATTTTTTGGAGGTATCATTATGAACGACCTGAGAGATTTGCTGAAGATAGCAGACAGCCGCCTTGAAGAAATCAACGCCCTATTGACGGATCCAGGCAACGCACTCGTCAATGAATTGCTGGAGGTCATCGAATCATACGGTGGCCCGCAGGAGATTAACCGCAAAGCGCAGGAAGCCGTTCAGCTAGAAAATTTTATGGCCCGGCTGCAGGATACCAAATCGCCTTATCTCACCGATTTGAACTGGCTGATCGAGCAGCGCGACAACGGGGCCTTTATTTCCATGCCGGATTATTACCAGCGTGTCCTGGGCGATAAGGTCAAAGCAGTCGATATTGACCATAAAAATGCGGTAACCCTGGAAATCAGCGCCCTGCAGTATTTTCCCTGGTTGATCGCCGAAGCACGCCGCAGCATTGATAAAGGCGAGTTAATGCCCGGTCGC
This sequence comes from Desulfobacterales bacterium, assembly GCA_050123865.1. Taxonomy (GTDB): domain Bacteria; phylum Desulfobacterota; class Desulfobacteria; order Desulfobacterales; family JAHEIW01; genus JAHEIW01. The sequence continues at coordinate 4,568 of JASFGH010000238.1, forward strand.
TTTATCCGGGTGCGCAACATGGCCGAGCAGGAAATCGACAACGGGGATGTGATGGCTGTGGCCGCCGCCATGCAGATCATCGGCGCCAGTTATGTTGAAACCCTGGACACCAAAGGCACCGACGGCTCCAACGTACATCTGGGCGGCCCGGAAACCATTACCGGCTATTTCGGCGGTGTGGGGCAGCCCAATGAATATCCGATCAAATGGGTTCAGGAGTATCTTAAATTCTACACCAGCTATGGTGTACAGCAGGTGCTTAATATCAACCCGGGAACGGTGCTGGTGGGTTATCTGCTGCACAAGCTGGGGGTCAATAATGAGTTCAAGATTTCAGTGTTTATGGGCAATGACAATCCTTTTTCGATTTTGTGGACCCTGACCACCGCCCGGCTGTTTTCGCGCGAAGACGGCACCACTTCGCTGATCGGATTTAACCTGTCCAATTCGGCCAACAACGACACCATCCGCAAAGCCGCCGCCATTCGCAAGGCCCTGGGCCTGGAAGATGTCGTGCGCTTTGAACATCACATTACCGAAACCTGGAAGTCCATCGTACGTCAGCCCTATAACCGCAGAGACGAACTGGTCGAAATCGCAAAGGAAGTGCCCAACATATCCGCCAAGCATGAAGGCGGTGAAATTGAGGTCGAACAGGAGCTGGACCATCCCTCTGACATCCTGGATTATTTTATGGCCAAAAGCGACGTTGAAGAACAGGGCTTGATGCCGGCCCTGGAAAAAAATTATATCGAAAAGCACAGATCCACCAATCTGACCGCCGACGCCTTAACCCGGGCTGGTATCGGCGTGGTATATGCCAATCAGCTTCATAAAAGCGCGTAGAGAAACAAAGGTAATGGGGTAATACTTTGAGAGATTGTGGAGTTTTCGGCCCATCTTCAGACAGTCGCGGAATGGATTATCAGCAGCGGAATCGTGCACTATTTGATTGCATTAGGGTGCGTTGCGAAAGAACAGCCCATAACCTCAAAGCAAATAATGAGTCTGGTGATGATTATACACTCGACCCATTATCTTATTTTTGAGCGTTGTGCTTCCGTTACACACCCTTGTGCATGAGTTTGCACGATGCAGTCGCTGATGATTCATGCAGCGACCACATCTCTAAGCCCACTTACAATAGCAGTCCAGCGGATAAGGGAAATTTAAAATAGCTTCGCATTTGACATAGATCAAGGTTATACATACCTTTTTGTCCCATCCTGCTGCCAGATTCAGCCATCTCCGCATCACAATCGTTAAAGGCATAAATGAAAAACTTACCTATACAGTTCGTTCGTAAAATTGTCCAATACGGTTTTCTGGCGATGATCGTTTTAATCGGCGTTCAGTTTACCCTTTTTGTCAACCAGCTGGAAGAGGGCATTCTGCCGACCATTACCCGGCCACCGGGAATCGAAGGATTTTTGCCGATCAGCTCTTTGATCAGTTTTAAATACTGGTTGGTGACCGGTATCTTTAACCCCATCCATCCGTCCGGTTTGATCATTTTTCTGGTCATCATGGCCACCGCCATTTTGCTCAAGCGCGGTTTCTGCAGCTGGGTGTGCCCGTTTGGCCTGTTAACCGAGTATTTGAACCGGCTGCATCGCTTCATTTTCAGGAAAGACATCCGGGTGCCCCGATGGCTGGACTACCCGCTGCGCAGCTTAAAATACCTGCTGTTGTTCTTTTTTATCTGGGCCATCATCATCAAGATGAACGCCCGCGATCTGGATTATTTTATCTACAGCCCTTACAATATGGTGGCCGATATCAAGATGCTGCTCTTTTTCAGAGATATCTCCGCCTTCGCCTTCTGGGTGCTTGTGTCGTTATTTGTTTTATCCATCCTGGTGCGCAATTTC
>JASFGH010000239.1:0-6394 GCA_050123865.1 Desulfobacterales bacterium
GGTATGTCGGGCGCCAGAGCCGATTCATCAGCGACTGCAGGTGCAGGCTTGGTTATAACCATGATGTTAGTGCAGACCTTGCATTTAACCCTTGCTTTTTGGCCTTTCATCTTCGTTTCGTCAACGCGATATTTTTTCCCGCATTCATCGCAAATAATGTCCATCATGGCTTGGGCACCTCCGTATAAATTCGCTTTTTATTTAGAATATCCATCATGGATTTTTTAAATTCGATCCTTTTTTCCGGGTCCGGTATTTCGTGCGAAAGCGCGGTAATCATTTCAGCAGCCTGATGTACCGGGATTCCAGGATCGGTTATTTCCATCTCTGACGCAACTTCTTCGATTAACAATTCGGCCATCGGTCCTATTGCCCTGGACAAATTGATATTTAAAGCCTGCAGGAAGATTTTATCCAATACCGGCAGGCCCTTTTTAATTGGCTCAACCAACCCTAATTGAATCAATTTCCCCAAATTTTTTTTCAGCGTTGCCGGTTCCATCTGAACTTCAGCGGCAATTTGAAACAAAGTCTTTTTCTCGTCGATCGCGATCAACAAGCGAATCATTTCCGCATCAAGGGCGATTTGGTCATGATCCTTGCGATGGATCTTGCGATAAAAAATTTCTGGCTGCTCGGGTCTACCTATGTCCATTTGTAAAATTCCAATCAGGTGGAAAAATAACTCTAAATCGTTAACAACGATTGCACAGCCGTGCACAAACAATGGTGAGCACCGGCGCTAATCTGGTTGTCATAATTATTTTATGTATTTGAAAACAATACAAATTGCATGGCTACAGCATTAAGCTTAATGATAAAGGCAATTTTATGTCAAGCAAAAAATCATCGTGATATTTGATAGTTGGCCTGGTTAGAAATGCCTGGCAGGAGAAACAATCAGGCGAACCGGTAAACCGGTATACATCCTGGCAACAAAAAACCGGTAATCCGGTCAGGTGCGGCTGATGAATGTGCGTGGAGATGTTTAAGCATACCTATTTTTTATCCAGCTCCTGCTTGAGTTTTTTTTCCATTTCTGCAAAAAGATCTTTTTTCTTCTTGGCCTGCTGGGATTGAATCGTTTCAATTTTTTCCGTTAGCGCTTTTTGGGATTCTTTGAACTTTTTCAGTTCTTCGTCCAATTGTGTTTCATTGGCATCACGGGGGATGTCTTCGATCTTCAAATGGTCCCGCACGAACAGCCGATTACCATATGAGCCTTCAACACTTTCAATAACGCCCAGTTCTTCCAGTTTCCGGCAGACATAGTTGCTGCGTTCTAAAGACTTCGCCAAGATTTTAGATATATCATCAATCGTCGGCGGAGAGCTCATTTGATGTTCACACACCCGGATGGCCGCTACAAAAAGGTGGGCAGCGGTATATAAATCTTTGCCTTTTTCTTCCATATGTTACGAATTTCTTTTTGCGCAAAAAGCGTGTTTCTTTCAACCCGGTCCTACTTGACATCAAAGCTATTGCAGAGTAACATTTCCTTGATATTTGTCAAGCAACATGGATAGTTCCTTTTGAATTCCACCATTCGGCCAGATTGCCATAAGCGAACGTAAATAATAGACCCTGCCAACAACAGGTGGCAGCTGGCATACGATATATGTAACGGGTCGGGTGCAATCATTCAAAATCGGCAAGATGTGTTTTGCCGCTACAGCCGAATTGTTGGATTGTTTTAGGCCTAATTGGGCCTCAAAGGGGGGAGGGTGATATGACCGAAATCGTTGATGTAAAAGCAAGACAAATTCTGGATTCAAGAGGAAATCCTACGGTAGAAGTGGATGTTATGGTGGCCTGCGGTGCTGTGGGTAGGGCAGCTGTGCCTTCCGGAGCCTCGACTGGAAAGCGCGAGGCGTTAGAGCTGCGGGATAAAAGATCCAAGGCATATGGAGGCAAAGGTGTTTCTGCGGCCGTCAAAAATGTTCTCACCAAAATTGCGCCAGCCATCACCGGCATGGATGCCAGCGACCAAGCTGCGCTGGACAAATTTATGATTGAACTTGATGGCACGTCCAATAAATCAAAGCTGGGTGCCAATGCCATTCTGGGCGTATCCATGGCAGCTGCCCGGGCTGCAGCAGCAGCATACGCCGTGCCGCTTTACCGTTATATGGGCGGTGTCAATGCGCGTTACCTGCCGGTTCCGATGATGAACATCATCAATGGCGGAGCGCATGCGGCCAACAATCTGGATGTTCAAGAATTTATGATCGTACCCTTTGGCGCGAAATCAATCGCACAGGCAGTTCAGATGGGTGCTGAGGTCTTTCAGCAATTAAAAAAGATTCTTAAAGACCAGGGGCTTAGCACGGCTGTCGGAGATGAAGGGGGCTTTGCGCCCGATCTGGAGTCCAATGAGGCTGCCATTCAGAAGATTATACAGGCCATTGATGCGACTGGCTACAAACCGGGTAAAGAAATCGGCCTGGCCCTGGATGTGGCTGCGAGCGAAATTTTCAAAGGCGGTAAGTACACTTTAAATTCGGAAAATAAAAAACTCAATGCCCAGCAGATGATCGACTACTATGAAAAACTAATAGACAAATATCCCATCGTGTCGATTGAAGACGGACTTGCCGAAGGGGATTGGGACGGTTGGAAAATTATGACCGATCGACTTGAAAGCCGTATTCAAATTGTCGGTGATGATATATTCGTGACGAATCCTAAGATTTTTAACAAAGGCATCGAACAGGGCATTGCCAACTCAATTTTAATAAAATTGAATCAAATTGGAACCGTTACCGAAACCCTGGACGCAATTGAACTGGCCAAACAGGTGGGTTACACAACCATCATCTCGCATCGTTCGGGAGAAACGGAAGATACTTTTATCGCCGATCTGGTGGTTGGCGTAAACGGCGGCCAAATAAAAACGGGCTCCATGTCCCGCAGTGACCGTGTGGCAAAATACAACCAGCTCATCCGAATTGAGGAAGAACTCGGTGCTGCGGCCTTTTTCTCCAGTGAACTATTTTAACAAAGACAATGGCCTATTCTAAAATAAGTATCATAACCAGCATGAGTCTGGCCTTGGCCGTACTTGTTCCGGCCAGTGCACAACCTTACGTGCTGCAGGGCCCCCATATCATCCAGCTGATTACCGAAAAACTGGGGCAGGCGAACAGTCTGTTCGTTTCGCAACGGGTCATTTTTTATAATGTCGACCCGGAGCCTGAATTTTTGGATGAAACAAACCACGACAGTGGAGTCGTTGATAGCACTGGGGGCTCGGACGTTCATCCGGCCGGGATGGATGATATGGCCGTGGCGCCTGTTGAAACAAGCTCCATTCAATTGGAAGAGTCTATTCGATACGTATTTTCACGGGCATTTCGTTCCGATATTATCTCGGATACAAACCAAAGGATATATGTGTATAACGGCGGGCGGACCCTAACGGTGATTGGCGGCGTAATTGCCAGGGTTACCGAGTCGCGCTTTGACCTTTACAAGGACCTGTTGCTGTACCGCTCTCGGGAGTCGCTTTCTGAACGATTGATGAACCTGGGGATTGATGTTAGCGTTTCCAGCCTGGGTAAATTTGACGATCGGCTGGCGCTAGTCATCGGAGCTGAATTTCCAGACAAGACAGCCCCCCAGCTCTGGGTCGATAAGGCGACCTTTCGACCCCAGCGGTTGATTATCCCCCCTGCCGGCGACGAGCCTGGCGGAATTTTGGAAATTCGGTATGCCGATTGGCAACCCATTGGAAATACCTGGTATCCCATGCAAATCGAATTTATTCAAAATGGGACGACCGTGCGTTCGGTTGAAGTTCACCATTATCAAATCAATCCCAATTTTTCAGAAGACATATTTGATATTGGGCGCTTGATGTCTGAATATCGCCACAGCGATCAAATGCCTGAACATTCAGGTAATCAGGAAGGCCTGAGCGAAGTCCAAAGAACCATTGAGGAATTCAAAAAAATATTTGAATAAATGCCGCAGCTGCCGCGAACGAGCCCTATGTGTTCTTGAAATCCCCATTTAGGGTGAATTCTCATATGATTGGCCCATGAATTTTGGCACCCAGTGGTCAATTTTTATATTGCAATTTGGCCTCTCATTTGAGACACTATTCAATTAAAAAATAGAGTGCTTTTTGCAATTACCATCTTGCTTGAAAGGCAGCGAACATTTTAAAAATCTGCTCAATCGCAAAAATTACTGTTGCAGTCAATGAAAAGCCCTTTGGGCGTCGCACAAAGGGCTTTTTCTCTTTTTTTTACCCGGAGATGCATTCGTAAACATGACGGATACGGCATTCTGTATCGATATTGACCCATGAAACCGAATGAGGGGAGACGATGGCAAAGGACACAAAGTTTATATTCGTAACGGGTGGTGTGCTTTCATCTCTTGGCAAAGGACTCGCATCCGCCGCTATGGGGGCGTTGCTTGAGAGCCGGGGACTGACCGTGACCATTCAAAAGCTGGATCCTTACATCAACGTGGATCCGGGGACAATGAACCCGTTCCAACACGGGGAGGTGTTTGTAACCGATGATGGTACCGAAACCGATCTTGACCTGGGACACTATGAGCGTTTCACCCATGCCCGCATGGGAAAGGACAATAACTTTACAACCGGCAAAATATATCACTCCGTCATTACCAAAGAGCGCAGGGGGGACTATCTGGGCGGAACCGTGCAGGTGATTCCCCATATCACTGATGAAATCAAAAATAGTATCAAGCTGGCCGCTTCGGATGTCGATGTGGTCATTGTTGAAATCGGCGGGACGATCGGCGATATTGAAAGCCTGCCATTTCTGGAAGCGATCCGGCAATTCAGGGCGGATGTGGGCAAAGAAAATTCGCTCTACATTCATTTGACGCTGGTGCCTTATATCGGCACTGCCGGTGAAGTCAAAACCAAACCGACCCAGCATAGCGTAAAGGAATTGAGAAGTATCGGTATCCAGCCTGATATTCTGTTATGCCGTACCGATAGATTTCTTTCCAAAGACATTAAGGCTAAAATTGCACTCTTTTGCAACGTCAGCGTTGAAGAAGTGATTACAGCCAAAGATGTCGATCACATCTATGAGGTTCCCCTTATCTTTCATCAGGAAGGACTGGATGACAAAATCGTTGAGCTCCTCAATATTTGGACGCGCAACCCGCAACTGGACGACTGGGAAAACCTGATCAAAAAAATCAAAGCCCCACGACTCTCGGTAACGATAGCCGTTGTGGGAAAATATGTCGACCTGACTGAATCCTACAAAAGCCTTAACGAAGCGTTATATCACGGCGGGATCGCCAACGATTGCAGAGTGAATCTGAATTTCGTGGATTCTGAAAAACTGGACAGCGGTACCTGCGACGCTTTGCTGGCCGATGCGGACGGTATTCTGGTACCCGGTGGCTTCGGGGAGCGCGGCATTGAAGGCAAGATATGTTCTGCCCATTATGCAAGGATGAACAAAGTACCCTATTTCGGCATCTGTCTCGGTATGCAGATTGCTGTCATAGAATTTGCGCGCCATGCCGCCGGATTGGAGGCGGCCAACAGTTCCGAATTTGATCCGAATACACCATATCCGGTCATATATCTGATGCGTGAATGGTTTGATGAGCGCAGCCAGAGTGTCCAGCGGCGGGATGATCTATCCGATAAAGGCGCCACCATGAGACTGGGTGCCTACAGTTGCCGGATTAAAGAAAATTCCCTGGCGTTTGAGGCCTACCGGCGCGCAGAAATTTCCGAACGCCATCGGCACCGTTATGAATTTAACAATGAATTTATGGATCAACTAAAAGAAAACGGAATGGTCATCAGCGGCACCTCGCCCAGTGGCGAGCTGGTTGAGATCATCGAACTCAATGATCATCCCTGGTTTCTGGGCTGTCAATTTCATCCGGAATTCAAATCGCGCCCCATGACACCCCATCCCCTATTTCGCGATTTTATTAAGGCGTCCTTAAAAAATTCAGAAAGCCGCAATCAACCTCAGGATTGATAAACCCGTTGTTCGTTTGAACCTCAGACGATTATTTTTTGGTTTGGTGGGCTTTACGATGGGTAAAGGCTTCCATGGTCTGCTGGGCACAATCCGGGCAGTAACTGGACGTGATATCAAGGTTGGCCCTGTCATGAATAAATTGTTCAACTTCAACCCATTTCCCCCGGCCGGGCTCGGCCTGGCGATCATCTCTGATCTTTTTACAAACGCAGCACATCGGCAACAGTTTTTGATACAGTTTCAATTTTTGCCGCAAGTCTGCCTTTTCCTGGCATTGATGGATACGGTGAAGCATCTCAGTTGATTCACAGGGTTTCAGCAAATAATCATCGGCTTCATGCCGCAGCGCTTCGATGGCGGATGCCATGTTACCATAGCCGGTCAGGATGATGACCATTGTA
>JASFGH010000240.1:0-6374 GCA_050123865.1 Desulfobacterales bacterium
GGGCGACCATGCGCTTCTTTCTTTTTGGGAAATCAGTCGTTTGCCTGGTTTGATAGGCCTGACAGCCTTTATTCAGCGGACAGACCTCACATGCGGGATTTCGCGGTTTGCAAACCAGAGCACCCAGCTCCATTACGGCCTGATTAAAGGTGCCCGGGCGACGCGCATCCAGCAATGCGTCAGCAGCTGCCTTAAAGGTGCTGTTGGATTGGGGATGATTGGCCGGGGCACTGATTCTATGCAGGCGGGCCAGCACGCGTTTAACATTACCATCGACGACCGCGTATGGCTGATCAAAGGCAATACTGAGTACGGCGGCGGCGATATAATCCCCCACCCCGGACAGACCGTGAAAAGCAGCCCAGCTGTCTGGAATCTTCCCCCCGTAATCTTGCATAACCGTCTGTGCGGCCCGGTGCAGATTGCGCGCCCGGGCATAATATCCCATCCCTTCCCATATTTTGAGAACAGATTGCAAATCCGCCGCTGCCAGGCGTTTTACGCCTGGAAATGCTTTGATGAAACGGCGGTAATAGCTTAAAACTGTATTGACCTGGGTTTGCTGCAGCATGACTTCTGAAACCCAAATATGGTATGGATTTCGGCTTCGCCGCCACGGAAGGTCGCGCTGATTTGCCCGATACCACTTTAGTAATCGTTTTCTCAATAATTTGAGTTCAGTTTTTTTCATGTCAGGAAAAATCGCCTGCTGCGATAATATTTTCAAAGAAATATGAATATCTAAACACGAAATCCCTGGCCCAGACCTGAGTTACCAGTAACATAATTTCCCGGTCAATATCTTTATAGCTGGATAGCAGCTAATTCGTTTATATTTGCAGTCGCGCCAGGGCGGGCCGAAACAAATTCAAATACCAAATGACCAAAACTCAAAACACGTTTTAAACATTCGAATTTGTGATTTGAATATTGTTTCGAGATTCGAAATTCGTGCTTCGGATTTTAAACAAGCATCGATTATCTATTCACCTTGTTTCTTCGTAATTGATAAGACTACTTTCTTATCGCAGGAATTTCCTTAATATAGCCAATTTATTTTTATAAGGGGGATAACGCAAAGGGGGTTCATAGGTAAATGATTTCTTGAAGATACCTTTTTGATGGGAGAATGCTTCAAAGCTGGCCTTGCCATGATAATTGCCCATGCCGCTGTTTCCCACACCACCAAACGGAAGATGCGTATTGGCAAAATGAACGACCGTATCGTTAATGCAACCGGCACCGAATGAGACGTTCTGAATAACCTTTTGGTAGTTTTGGGGCTGGTTCGAAAAGACATAGAGCGCTAGTGGTTTCGGACGCGAATTCAAAAGGGATATAACATCAGCCAGGTCGTCAAATGTTAGCAGCGGAAGAATCGGACCAAATATTTCTTCTTGCATGATGGGATGTTCCCACCCCGGATCTTCGATCAAAGTAGGCGCAATATAAAGATCTTCCGGATCGTTTTGACCGCCGAATAAAATACGGTTGCCCTCCAGCAAAGCAACCAGTCGATTGAAATGGTGCCGATTAATGATCCGGGCATAATCCGGGCTTTTCCGGGGGTTGTTGCCGTAAAATCGCTTTACATATGTTTCGATGCTCTCGCGCAGACGCTGTATGTTGGATGCGTGAACAAGCAGATAATCCGGTGCAATACAGGTCTGGCCGGCATTGAGAAATTTTCCGAAAACAATGCGGCGGGCGGCTTGCTCGATATTTGCATCCTGATCGACAACGCACGGGCTTTTGCCCCCTAATTCCAGTGTAACGGGTGTCAGATGTCTGGCAGCGGCGGCCATTACCATTTTGCCGACGGCAACACTGCCGGTAAAAAAAATATAGTCAAACTGTTCCCGCAGAAGGGCTTTGCCGGCCTGCGCATCGCCCTCGATGACGGCAAGATAGGAACTGTCGAAACGAGATCCGATGATCTGCGAAAGGACCGCCGCGGTGTGGGGCGCATATTCTGATGGTTTAATAACGCTGCAATTGCCGGCTGCGATGGAACCGATCAATGGTGCAATCGAGAGCTGAAACGGGTAGTTCCAGGGAGCGATGATCAAGGTAATCCCGTAGGGTTCGTAATAAATTCGGCTTGAACCGACCCACAGCGTAAACGGAGTTCTGACGCGTCGGGGACGGGCCCATGATTTCAGTTTGCGGCTGGTCAGTCGAATCTCATTCAAAACGACGCCAACCTCCGAAAGATAGCCTTCATAGGTGGATTTTGAAAGATCATCATTGAGGGCCTTGAATATGACCGCTTCATTTTGAACGATGACGTCTCTTAATCGCGCCAGGTTTTGCAGGCGAAATTCAAGATTTTTCGTTTGTCCTGCCAGGAAGAATTTTTTTTGTTCTGCGAGTATGTGTCTGATGTCAGTCATACCCATTCAAGACGGTGATGTGTTCATCAATGGATCTACTTTTTGCCGAGAAGGCGATTGACCATGTCCTGGACATCTGATGTGGGCTCTTTGCAGGCAAAACCCTTGCAGACGTGGACGGTCGCTTTGCCTTTAACAATTTGTAGGCCGTCTGTAAAGCCTGCAAATTTGGCCAGACGATCGGCATTTTGATCCGATTTGACCAGTGCAACCTTATGGGGCGCATAATTAAGATTTAAGGCTTCCAGCATCTCTCGGGCATCGGATTTGTCCGGATCACCGGTAATGACAACCTCCTGGCCTGGCCGCAGGGCAAAATCCACGCCCAGCAGAAAATAGGTAAAGGCCGTCGGCTGGGCCTTGACACTTCCCGCAAACGCGCGCAACTGTTCCTGGGCTTTGTCGTCCCATTTGGGATCTCCGGTCAGGCGGGATAACCACAGTAGATTTAGCAGGGACACGGAATTGGCCGAAGGTATCGCACCGTCATACAGTTCCTTGGGGCGCACCGGAAGCGCTTCACTTTCATTGGCTGTGTAAAAAAAGCCGCCATTTCCGGGATCCCAGAAATCTGCCAGCATTTTTTCCTGCAGTGCGACGGCTTCTTCGGCGTACGATAAGTTAAAGGTTGCTTGATATAAATTTAGCAAACCGTGGATTAAAAAGGCATAATCAGCGGCCTGGGCCTCAACGGCCAGTTCACCTTCCCTGAATCGGTGATACAGTCGGCCGTCCTCAGTCTGCATCCGGGTTAAAATGAACTGTGCGGATTTTGCAGCAGCCTTTGCATATTCGGGCTTATTCAGAATGCGCGCGCCCTGTGAAAGTGCCGCGATCATCAGGCCGTTCCAGTCGACCAGAATTTTATCGTCCTTTAATGGATGAATTCGTTTCTGGCGATGGGCATACAATTTCTGGCGGACGTTCTCCCATTGGGTGACGAGCGCCTCAAGCGCCAGGTTAAGCTCTGCGGACGATTGGGCCAGATGCCGGTCAAGGTGCAGGATGTTAGTGCCGGTTTTCTGTCGGGTGGCTTCATCCGCAAAATTACCCTCGGGCTGCAGATTGAATATCTTTTCCCATTGTGCGTCCTGCTCTCCGCCTAACACCTGTTGAAACTCATTCAGAGGCCAGACATAAAATTTGCCTTCTTCACCTTCGCTGTCGGCATCTTCGGCCGAGTAAAAAGCGCCTTCGGCTGAGGTCATGTCTCGCAATACATAGGTGAAGATTTCCTGCGCGGTTTGAGCGTAGAACGGGTCTTGCGTGACCTGGTAGGTCTCCAGATAGGTCTGGGCGATCAAGGCCTGGTCATAGAGCATTTTTTCAAAATGCGGCAGCAGCCATTGGGCATCGGTGGCATAACGGTGGAAGCCGAAACCGACGTGGTCCCAGATTCCGCCCAATCGCATGGCGGTCAGGGTTTTTTCGACCATGTTGAGGGCTTTGGCCTCACCGTTGCGATGATAACAGCGCAGCAAGAAAAGCAAGCGATGAGGCATTGGGAATTTGGGAGCGCCTTCAAATCCCCCGTATCTGGAATCAAAATTTTGCCATATCAGATCGTATGCATGGTCCAACAGCGATTCACCGGGCTCATCTGCGGCCGTGAAGCTAAAGGCACGGTCGAGCCTGGCGGCAATGCTGGCGGCCGAGCTATGCACCTTGTCGACTTGCGATTCCCATAATTTTTTAACCTGCAGGCATAACTCGGTCAGGCCGGCCTGGCCATAGCGGTTGTTTTTCGGGATGTAGGTGGCGGCAAAAAAAGGCTTTTTATCGGGTGTCAGGAAAAGGTTCAAGGGCCAGCCGCCGCTGCCGGTTAACATCTGACACACGGCCATATAAACCGCATCGATGTCCGGCCGTTCCTCCCGGTCCACCTTGATGCAGATAAATGTGTCATTTAAATGTCGGGCGGTGGTTTCATCTTCAAAGGATTCTTTTTCCATCACATGGCACCAGTGGCAGGTGGCATAGCCGATGGATAGAAATACGGGTTTGTTCTGCCGGCGGGCCAGTTCAAAAGTCTCATCAGACCAGGCATGCCAGTCAACCGGGTTATGGGCATGCTGCAAAAGATATGGGCTTTTTTCATTAATTAAGCTGTTTGGAGCCATTTTTCTCTTCCTATCGGATTTCCGTTACCGTTGCCAATCGGTGGTTTTGAAATTGAATATCGCTTATATTTTACGGCCAAGGACAGTTCAATTTAAATGGTATAAAAGTAAAACATAGGTACCCGAACACTTATTGGCAATGATAAATTAAACGGGACTGCTCTAAGAATATCATAGTCTGTAATACGCCATGATTTGTGTTGGAATAAGAAGCTCTCTTTAAGAAGTGTATAATTGGTTTCATAATGCGTAGATTTTGGTTCAGGGCACGGCGGGTGATATCGAAATGACGGAGCGTACTTTTTGTACGTGAGTAAATTTTGACTTCACCCAACACGGCCCTGGGCCGAAAGATGCGTATTATGAAACCAATTAGGAGTTTTGGAGGTGATGATATGGCGGATAGGTGCTCAATCGCGGGTCTTCAAGGGGTTGGCCGATGGTAAAATGATAAAGGCTTTGATAGCGGTTGTCACCGAAGCCCAGTATTTCGTGGACCGCATCATCAAAAAAGCAGCCGATGCCAGTACCCCTGAGGCCGTGCGCTTCTGCCTCCAGATACAGCACCTGACCGATCATGCCGGTTTCCCAGAAAAGATGCCGGTAACGATGCGGTTCGGCGGTTATAATGTCCTTAAATTTTGCGATCATACCCAGTGAAAAGGCACTGGCGCCGGCGATATCCTGATGGCAGCTGACCATCGTGGCCTGCTGACGGTAGTTTCCCTCGGCCAGAAGGTAGAGCGAGAAGTCTTTTTCAACCGGGGCCCATTGAAAATCGGAACCGCAAATCGCTTTTAATTCGTCAAGATCCTCATTCCTGCGCAAAAAGAAATACAGGCCCGGTTTCAGATCCGGTACGTTATGAACGAACAGCAGCAGGTGGGTCAAGGGTTCGGTTAATTCGACGTCAAATGGTGCCATATCCCTGCGCGACAGGGTTTTATCCAGGATGCTTAAAAAGTGGCTTTTGCTGATAAAGCCGCTACTATCGAAAGCGATGGCACTTCTGCGATTACGAATAATATCGGTTGCGGATAACGGGCTGGTCACATCTGCAAACCATTTTCGACGTTCCAATTCAATGCGGGTTTTTCCCGTTGGCGGTTTTCTTGCCAGGCGCGCGGTGCGGTAAATGATTTCCCAGTCGATGCATTTCTGGCTCAAAATTTCCGCTTCACCTTTGAACCTTAAATTCGCCAAATCCGAAATAATATCCGCCGGCAAGCCTCTGGGGATGTCAGCCGGTCCGGAGGGGAAAATAAAACAAAGGCAATCGGAGTGTTCTTCTTCCAGTTTACGGAAACGAACCTGGTCGAAACCCAGAATGGCTTCGAGCTCTTCATCGGATATCTCGTTCAGAAAAACACATTTCCACCCAAAAAGGTTGGCTGCAAAACTCAGACAGGCCAGGGCATGACCGGCATCGTGATTGCAATAGCGAAATGCTCGTTCGCCGTATTTCCAGGATTCGCGCCAGAATATGCTGGTAATCGCAGTCAAAAATCCGTCGCTCCCAAAGTGAGAGACGAGGCTTTGCCAGAGGCCGGGAGCAAGATCAGCCCGGCGTTCGAGCGCATGACCCAGGGCATTGTAATGATAGATGCCACCCGGCTCTGCACCCAGCTTTGGTAAAATCAAATGCGCTTCGGTAGGGTGCAGATTGCCACTGGATGGATTGATTCTCAATGACCAACGGGAGCTGCCTGCCGCTTTCCAGGCCGATAGGCCCAGGGATAGTTCCAAAAATCCGGCGATGGTCTCTATAGCGAAAGGTTGAGGTGCATTGTCCTGCCGTTCGTATAACCCCTGATAAGCTGCCGGCGGATCTGTCTTTAACAGCGGCAGCTTTAAAACCGGG
>JASFGH010000241.1:0-6352 GCA_050123865.1 Desulfobacterales bacterium
ATTTACCGCCGCTATCTGGATTACGGCGCCTTTGATTCTTTGCGGGAAATGAAGCAAATGATTTCCCTGGAGGTGCAGCGCAAAGGAATGAAAAACAACATTAAACTGGGATGGGGTGGAATACGGGAAATCGAATTTTTTGGCCACATGTTTCAACTCATTCGCGGCGGCGTAATACCTGATCTCCAGGAGGGCAGCATCCAAAAAGTGCTCCGCATCCTGGTGCATGAAAACTATATCCCGCCGGAAGTGGGCGATGAACTTACAGCCGCATATGTTTTCCTGAGAAATACCGAACACCGTCTTCAGGAATTTAGCGATCAACAAACCCATGATTTGCCTGCAGATCCTGCGAATCAAGCCCGTCTGGCGGCCGCCATGGGATTCCGCGAAACCGCCGAGTTTATGGAGCAGCTGGAAAAATACCGCAACAGCGTGCACCGTCATTTCCAGATGCTGTTGGAAGCCAAAGATACGGAAACCGAAATCCAGAGCATCGATAAACAGCTGCTGGGAATCTGGCAAGGTCTGGTCAGCGATGCACAGGCTGAAACCGTGCTCGAGGATGTCGGTTTCGGACAACCCCGGGAAGTTCTGCGGTTACTCAACTATTTAAGCGGTACCCTTACGACCAACCAAATCGGATCAAAAGGTGAGCAGCGCCTCGAAAAATTAATTCCCCTGGTGTTGAAAACGGTTGGTGGGGCAGAGAGACCCGAGCCGGTGCTGGGCCGTATTTTTGACCTGTTAGAATCGATCGGCGGACGCATCAGCTATTTCGCGCTCCTGCTGGAAAATCCAGATGCGCTCACCCACCTGGTGAGGCTAACAGAGGCCAGCCCGTGGATCGCCTCCTTTCTGGCATTGCATCCGGTTCTTTTGGATGAGCTTTTAGACCCTCGCACGTTATACCTGCCGCCGGATGTCGAACAGATAAAGACGGACCTCAAGCGGCGCGTGCACGCTGCACCTGCAGATGACCTGGAACATCAGATCGAGCAGATGTGTGTATTTAAGGAGATTAACGTGCTGCGGGTGGCAGCAGCTGATGTAACCGGGGCCTTACCCTTGATGCGCGTCAGCGACCATCTGTCGGGCATAGCTGAAACAGTGCTGGCGGAAGTTGTCACACTGGCCTATGACCATCTGCTGGCCCAGCATGGTGAGCCGCGCTGCGAGTTGAACGGTAAAATGAGTGATAGCGGCTTTGCGGTCATCGCCTACGGCAAACTCGGCGGGCTGGAGCTGGGCTACGGTTCGGACCTGGACCTGGTATTTCTGCACTCCGGAAGCAGCGCCAAAACACGGGGTGGACAGCAGGCAATTGACAGTGCCCACTTTTTCAATCGTCTCGGCCAGCGTGTGATTCATATCCTGACATCTCACACCCGGGCCGGAAAACTGTATGAAATCGATATGCGCCTGCGGCCCAGCGGGGGGGCCGGAGTGCTGGTCAGCCCTGCGGAGGGATTTCGCGAATATCAGCAAAAACAGGCCTGGACCTGGGAACATCAGGCGCTCATAAAAGCGCGTCCGATTCTGGGCGACCCGCTGTTAACCAAACACTTCGATAAAACCCGTAGCATGATTCTGGCCCGTCAGCGAACGGAACGCAACCTGCAGCAAGAAGTCGTTCGCATGCGCAGCCGCATGCGAGCCGAACTGCTAAAACCACAGCGCAGGATGTTTGATTTGAAGCAGGATTCGGGCGGCATGGTGGATATCGAATTTTTGGTGCAGTATCTGGTATTGCTGAAATCTCATGAATTTCCAGCTTTGCTGCGGTGGACCGACAATGTACGTCTGATCCAGACACTGATCACAACAGGCGCCATCGATGAATATACCGCCCACGTATTAAAGCATGCGTATCTAATATATCGCGCAGCAGCCCACCAGGCCAGCCTGCAAGAAAAACCGGCCAAGGTCCCTGAAGAAAAATTCAGCCATCTGCGCCATCGCGTAGAAAAAATCTGGAACACCTTTTTAGGCAACCATTGAATTAATTCCTCATTCATTTCCATGCAAAATTCGGGTTATCAATGCTCGATAAACGCCCGCAGACTGCGACTGTATTTTGAGCGTTGAAGCTTTTGAAGCGCCCGGGCCTCGATCTGTCGGATACGCTCGCGGGTTAGATCAAAGGCCTGGCTGATTTCATCCAGGGTGTGATCGGTCTTCTCACCGATGCCAAATCGCATTCGCAAAATCTTTTCTTCCCGCGGTGTCAAAACCGAAAGAACTTTGCGTGTTTGTTCCGCCAGGTTACGACCGGCGACAACCATGAAGGGATCCTTCAGGTCACTAGCCTCTACAGCATCACCTAAAAAGCGTGTCGCCCGGGAATTCAAAGGCGCATCCAGCGAAAGCGGTTCTCCGGCAATAGCTAAAATACGATCAACTTCATCAAACGGGATCCCGCTTCGGTCAGCCAGTTCTTGAATATTGTCGTCTCCGTTTTTCCCGACCCTCAAACTCTTGGCTGTTTTTTGAATCTTGCGATAACGCTCTCTGATATGAATGGGTAGTCGAATCGTCCTCGCCTGGTTATAGATGGCCCGCAGGATGGCCTGCCGGATCCACCAGACGGCGCAGGTACTGAAGCGCGTCCCGCGGCGGTATTCATAGCGGTTTGCAGCCCTGATCAGCCCGATGTTGCCTTCCTGGATTAAATCAATCAAGGACAGCCCCCGTTGCGTATATCGCCTGGCAATGCTGACGACCAGGCGCAGGTTGGCTTTGACGAGTTTGCTTCGATGCGCATCAAACCTGGCGCGGCTGAGGGTGATGCGGGTCAGGGTGCGTGACCGATCTCTGGAACCCGATGAAGCGATTCGGTCCTGTATCTTTTTCTCGATGTCATCAACTACACAGGGCTCAAATCGCCATTGCTTTAAAAGGTTAAACATTTGATCCATCCGGCGATCTAACCGGGCCTGCAAGGGCTCCCGCCGGTCCGGTTGCAGGCCTGCGGCCAGCAGGCGGGTGCGATCCGCCTTTGCAGCGGCATGCATGCGGCCAAGCTCCCGGGTGGTTTTTAAAAAAGAATCGATTTTCTGTTTATCCGCCAGTTGATCTCCCCGCTGGCGAACGTGCTTCAGAATTTTGCTGGGCGCCCTTTGACCGTTTTCTATCTGAAGGCCAAGGTCTATCAGCCCGTCTACGGCAATTTCGGATGTCAAAAGCGCCCGCAATACTTCAAGTTCCGCCTGTTCGATGGCTTTGGCAATGTCGATCTCTTCTTGCGGGCTCAAACGTGCATAACAGCCGATATTCTGTAAATAGCGGGTCATCGGCTGGGTAACCCAGTCCGGATCAGAAAATTCACCGTCATCCTCAATCGCTTTTACAGGCCACAACCACTCAGGCCCTATTGGCCGCTTTGCACATTCTGAGAATTCCGGGTCAAATGTCAACGAAAAGGATCCCCGCAATGCCGTAAATAGCGCAGGTGGTGTGTCGGAAGTGTTAAGTCTGGATTTTACGGAATATGCTTTCGCCATGATGACAACGCCTTTTCAAATATCGATGGGACCTCAGGCACGAACAGATCGATGCTGCTTTAATTCAGAGGCCCCTGAACTGTCTCGGCTGCAGCGGATGGATTCCCGACTCCCCCCTCCGTCATCCGGGCGGGGGGTCCGGTTTCACAACTAGAAGGAGGAGCTGACCATGCCCCCGGGGCAGATAAACGGCATGAGGGAGTCGGAAAATTTTTTAAAATCAAGCAAACAGGTGCGCCGGTCGAGAAAAACCGATCGGGCCATACATAAGCGAATGGCCCGGCCCGTATTCACCTTCCGCATTTAGGCCAGGTGGATGACCACGTAACCGGCATTCATGCGTTTGACGAGTAAGTCAAGTTCTTCCGCGGTTTTATGGTTTTTAAGCAGCTTTTTAAAATCGCTAATGGATTTGACGTCCTGGCGGTTGACCTCCTTAATCAAATCCCCTTTTTGGATACCGGCGGTAACGGTTTGCTCCAGGCCAAACGGACTGCCAATAGCCGCCACCCATTCACCGACTTGCAGATTGCCGGAGCTGCCCAGGCGCGCCGCCGGCAGGTCCTGTTTGGCATCGATTTTGATCAATGCCAGATCGGTATGCGGGTCGCGCCCGACAATTTCAGCTTCGAATCCACGCTTATCGTTAAGCACAACTTTGATCTTATCGGCATCCTTGACCACATGATTGTTGGTAACGATATGGCCATCCTTATCGATGATGAATCCGGTACCTAAGCCGTTTTGTTTAAATTCATGCGGACTTCTGCCACCGAAAAAGTCATTAAAAAAATCTTTGAAGCGATCATCTCCTCGAAACGGATGGTTTCCAAAATGACGAAGTGCGGCGCCACCGCCCTTGACCGTCTTTTCCACCCGGATGTGGACCACTGCCGGACTGACATCTTTGGCAAGAACACTGAAATTTTTAGGTATCATCCGTACCGGAGCGTTTTTGGCTGCCGCTGCAATCTGTAGTCCGAACCCTAAAATCAAAAGGGCCGCCACGATAACGGCAAGCGATTGGTTAAATGCTTTTTTGAGTTTCATGATGTTTACCTCCTCTTTGAGTTTAATGAACTAAAACCAATGTCGTTGGCAAGGATCATAGAACAGCTGTTTAGCCGCAAGATGACGGGAATATGACCAAAAAGTTATTTTTGACATACCATTTGGGCTGGGTTATCTTCTGGTGTCTCAATTAAAGATGGGGCTGTAACCTAAAACAGGTGGCAACCGAAAAAAATTAAAGATGAGAAATCCATATTCTTCTTTGTCAATAGCGCTTTTTGCTCTAATTTTGGCTGCTATTTTCAGTGGTCCGAATGCAGCCGCTAAGGAGACAAATTCAATGATCAGAATAGGTCGACCCTTAACGCTTCTGTTTATGGTTGTGCTGGTCGCCGGCTGTGCGGCCACATCCGATGGCGGACCAGCGGAAGGTGCCTGCTACCTTAAGGCCACCCATGGCGACGTTTATCTTAGAGTGTTTGACGTAGACCGCAACGGCAACATGGGCGCACTTGTCTGGCAGGGCCGCATCAATCAAGATCAAACCACACGCATTCAAACCACCCATGCCTATTTTCGCTATTTTTATAATTCCGAACCGGATGTCGAACAGCCGTTCAGAAGCGGCGCAGATAAAGTCTGTGATGATCTAGCCACCGTCGACGTTCCCTGATGACTGCCATTCTCTAAATGGTCTTTTAAGCCTATCACCGTCGAACCTGCTGGCCGCTTTGAATGCGCTGTGCCGATCAAAGGCGCAAACATCAATCCGTCTTACAGCTTTATAATCTGTATTTTAAAAAACATATATTACATTCTTGTAATATTTTTTTGTTTTTCTGCCAAATTTGTAACAATCCGAACCCTCCCAGATAACACCGTCTACACTTTAACTATTTGAAATAATGCTTTTCTTACTCATTTGGCCTTGATGGCATGCATGTTGCTCACCAAGGAGTGATTCATCAACCAAAACAAAGATTCTGGAATAATGAGCACTATCCATCGAAAAAACGCCCAACAACTGCAGCTCAAAACCAAAGGGCTCATTGCGCGCCTTCTAAACGGCAAAGAACCCGACTTTTTGAAACAGCATTCCCGGTTGTTGGACGATTATTTTCGCCAGGCATTTGAAACCAGCATGGTGGGGCCGCGAATGGACATTCGCAAAAACCCGTATGCCATTATTGCCCAAGGCGGCTATGGCAGAGAAGAGCAATGCATCCATTCCGATGTCGACCTGTTGTTTCTGTTTAAAAAGAAGGTTCCCCGGGAAGCCGAAAAACTGGTCCAGGAAATCATTTATCCGCTGTGGGACATCGGTCTGGATGTCGGCTATGCCACCCGCTCGTTGAAGGAATGTCTGGCGCTGGCCGGCAAAGATTATGAAATCCTGACCCCGATGCTGGATGCCAGATTTGTCTGCGGATGGTCGATGCTCTATGCGAATTTGTTGAATGAGCTGCGCGCCAAAATCATCAAGCCTAAAGCCCGACCCATTATCAACTGGCTGGTTGAGCGCAACAGCCTGCGCCACATCCAGTTCGGCGATTCGACCTACCTGCTGGAGCCCAATTTAAAGGAAGGCCAGGGCGGCTTAAGGGATTATCACACCATGCTGTGGATTGCGCGCATCGCGTTTAGCGCCAAACAATTTAGAGACCTTGAATATCTCGGATTGCTATCCCATGAAGAGTTTCAGGATTTAATCCGATCGGTTTCCTTTGTCTGGCATGTACGCAATCGTATCCATCACATCTGCGGCCGCAAATGTGACCAGCTGCATTTTGAAAATCAGGTTAAGCTGGCCTGCTCATTAAACTACAAAACAGATAACG
>JASFGH010000242.1:0-6328 GCA_050123865.1 Desulfobacterales bacterium
CCTGGGGTGGCAGTGACCGACGTGGGGAACATTATTATAAGCATCGAGGTATCTGCGTCCGGTGTCGTCGAACAGGTACTGCCGCCATCCCCGCACCATCTTGATCGGTTTGCGGTAGCCGATGCTCAGATTACGACCGATGTATTTGCGGCGCGCCGCTAGGGTGTCTGATGGGTTCGGATCTGGCGCCGGGAAACGATCCCACGGAATGCCGATAACAAGATTTGGATCCGGGGAAAAAAGCTTCCAGAGATTTAGCTCACTGGCTCGAACCACGCCCGGGAAATCACAGTCCAAATCCAGCAAATCCGTGATAATTTGAAAGTGCAGATGGGGTGTCCAATTACCGTTGTCATCCGCTGAGCCGATCCAGCCGATTTGCTGCCCGACGGCTATGCGTTTGCCCAAACCCAGGCCCTCAAGCGAATCGGGGCTCAAATGTCCGTACAGGGTGTAAAACAATTCTCCAGAATCGGTGGTGTGTTCCAGGATGACCACCGGCCCGTAGTCCTGTGGCCCCTTATTATTCGAAAAGGCGAACACCTCACCCGCCAGGGGTGCATAAACCGCGGTCCCGGCTTGGGCAAACACATCCATTCCGATGTGGACGGTCCGGTGCTCTGCAGTCGGCAGATCTCCAGAGCTAAAAAAGGGCGCTGTATAGATCAAGCGGGCTTCGGTATAGCGCC
Source organism: Desulfobacterales bacterium (assembly GCA_050123865.1). GTDB lineage: Bacteria > Desulfobacterota > Desulfobacteria > Desulfobacterales > JAHEIW01 > JAHEIW01. Next base: position 690 of record JASFGH010000242.1, read on the forward strand.
CGATAGCAACTGAGACACCGGCGGCATGCATTTCTTCGCGGAGTCTTCTGGTCATATAAGGTTCTTCGTTTTGCTCCGGGTTCCCGTTTACCAACGGGCTGGCAACGCTCAGATCCAATATTTTCAGGGGCGCTGTGCGTAAATCTATATCCAGCAGCGGCGCTGCGCTATTACGATTCCGGTCCAGCCAGTTGCAGATTGTTTGCGAGCGTGGGAGCGGTGACAGGTCACAGGCCTGACGGAAGGCCGCCTCCGCAAAACGCGGTTGGATTTCAGCCAGCACCGGGAGCGTCCGCTGGATCGGCATCTGGCTGATCGACAGATACTCGTTGTCGGGACGCTCCTTTAACTGGTGAGCCGCGATACAGGCGCTCATACACAGCCGCATGCACACCATAAGAAAAAGGCAGGCGATTTCAGCTTCGGTGAGCGCAAAGGATCGATGATATCCTTTGATCATGTGGGCGGCAACCCGCAGGGGATTGGATTGATCGAGAACCGTATATGCAATGGCAATGGCCAAATTGCCGACCGTATGGCTGAATACCATGTCACCGAAATCGATAATACCGACCACCCGCTGATTTCGCGTGTACAGATCGCCGTTGCCGCCGACGATAATATTGTAATCATTGGCATCGTTGTGAATCACGCTTTTACGTAGCCCCGGGAGTAGCGGTCTAACGATTCGTTCGAAATCCGCGGCGACTTTTTCGATCAGCTCACGCAAATTGATATCCATTATCAATGGGAGATATTCCTTAACGATCTGTGGGGATTTGGCCAAATCCCAGTAAAAATCCCGCCGGGCAGCGGGATGATCGAAGTCCGCCATGACACGGTCCATTTCACCAACACAGCGCCCGATGTCTTCAAAAAGGCCGGATGTGCGTCTTTTGACAGATCCCATTGGAACGCCGGGCAGATAGGTAACAAGACGAACTTTATGGGTTGTACCCGTTGCAGACTGGATATCGGAAATGAACTCGCCGTCCCGGTTGGCAACAACTTGGGGACAAAACGTCACCTGAAGATTGAGATGTTGCATGGCCTGATTTTGACAATCCAGCAAAGTCAACTCTTCCAAGGCGTTTGCAATTTTCAGGACGAAACACCCGTTCGAACTGATGGACATGCGAAAATTCTGATCGCGTTCGCTTGGAAGGGCGTCAGCCGTGGCCTGGATATCGTAAAGATCTTTCAGGATCGTGATTGCGTCCTTTTCCGTAAACTGCGGCGTATGTTTCAGAAACGACATGTCTATTCACTTCCCGCTAAAAAATATTATTAAATGATAATAGCCCCTTTCCCTGAAATTTGACAATATCGCCCCTGCGAGCTCTTTTCAAACCATTTCTGAGGCCTCTGTCTTCCATCATCTTCCCTCTGCTTGCCGCGGTGCTTTTTGAGGTATGAAAATTTTTAGGACACAGATTTTCGCAGATAATCACAGATCTTATCCTACGCTGAGATAAAAATTTTAAAGCACATTTTTACGCCTGAAGAGGCTGAGATTGCCTGTTGTTTAAGCTATAAATATGAGACGCCCGAAACGATCCTCAGCAGAGCCGGTGACCGGGTCGATTCGTTGGAGAAATTGGCCAAAATCCTTCAAGGCATTCAGAAAAAAGGGGGCATAGAGTCCAGATGCGATAATGGCAAAACGCTTTATTGCAATGCGCCTCTGGTGGTGGGGATGTATGAATATCAGCTCAACCGCCTGACCCCGGAATTTGTAAAAGATTTCAATGAATATACTTCGGATAAAAAATTCGGCCTCGCGTTTTTAAGTACAGAGCTGCCTCAGATGCGCACGATTCCCATCTCGAAGAGCATTCATCCGCAGCATCATGTCAGCACCTTTGATGAAGTCTCAGCCCTGTTGCGGCAGGCCGAGCCTCCCTTTGCCGTCTTCGAGTGCATCTGCCGTAAGAAAAAATCAATGGAGGGCAAAACGTGCAGGGTAACCGATCGCAAAGAAACCTGTCTGGCCATCGGTAATATGGCCCGCATGGCCCTGGCAAACGGCATAGGCAGAGAGCTTACCGCCAAAGACGCGTTAGGGCTTATCGAAAAAAACCAGGAACAGGGGCTGGTGCTTCAGCCGTCCAACACGGGCAAGGCAGAATTCATCTGTTCGTGCTGTGGATGTTGCTGCGGGATGTTAAGGGTCCATCAGGCTCTGCCCAAACCATTAAACTACTGGGCCTCTAACTTTTATGCTGCGGTGCATCAAGACACGTGTGTGGGCTGCGGTGCCTGTGAGCAAAGCTGTCAGGTGAAAGCCGTGCGAGTACCGGCCAAAAAACAACCGGCGGTCGTAGACCTGAACCGCTGTCTGGGTTGCGGCGTCTGTGTCCCCGGCTGTCCGACCAAATCGATTTCCCTTGTCAAAAAGCCGGCCGAACTCCAACCGCCACAAACGCTGGAGGATCTTCGCGAAATCCTGATGGCCGCGAAAAAGGGTCACCTGGGAAAACTAAAGCTAACCGGTAAACTGGTTGTTGATTCAGTTCGCACCGGCCACATGAACCTGCTCAAATAATCCAAAAAACAAATATTTTAAGTTACTTATGCCGCATTGAACCCCTGAACCCGACTTGCTGCGGCGACTTGCTGCGGCGACTTGCTGCGGCGAAACCAAAAAATGTGAGGCCGAAAAGCCCAGAGTCTTTTCTATTGACTTTTAAACGTCTCTTATCTATTTAAATGAGTATCGGGCCTGAGCCGGATTCCCTTCATTTACACCGAGTTGTCACTTCGAATGGCGAAACGCGAAACACACTTTTCCAAGGTCTGCTGAGCATTTCCGGAAACCACTGCTGCCACTAAAAGCCTTTCTATAAACAGGCCGGGTTCCTGGAGATTGTTTGAACTACATCTCATCTTTAAGGATTGAAAGCATTTTTTTAGATTTAGTGAGCAAACAAGATTCAAGACAACAATTATTCTTTATAACTAAAAAAGTATACCCCTATTTTTGATTTGAAACGCTCAATTTAGGTTGAAGAAAGGAGGGGACCATTATGGCTGTAAAAATTTTAATTAAACGCAAGTTTAAAGATGGCAACATGCAGGCGGCATCCAGATTTCTCATCAACACCCGCACCGGGGCAATGAAACGACCGGGCTATATTTCTTCAGAAAATCTGCGAAACCTCGAGGACAGAGACCAAATCGTGGTGGTGTCAATGTGGGAAACGTTGGAAGCCTGGGAAGCCTGGAAAAACAGCGATGAACGCAAAGCCTATGTAGATGAATTTAGAGACTACTATGTTGGAGAGGCAGAGTACGAATATTATTCTCTGGGCCTCCAGCTGGAGTAGCCGTGATGTGTTTTAAGGAGGAAATTATGAAACAACTTGTATCAATTCCATTGATTCTCCTGGTGATGCTATCATTGGCCGTTAATATCCCCGTTGCGGGCGCGGACGATATCGTGGAATTTAATGCAGCGGTTCAAAGATATAATGATTCATTGATTCACTGGGATGCCGACCTTATTGCCGATATCGAAGCCGAAGCTTTCGGATTCACAGCCACGCTTCGTTACATCACTCAGAATAAACTCATCGATAAAGAGCTTTGGAAATCTCAGTTGAGGGAATTGATATCCCAGTATGAATACTATGATATAGATATCGTAACATCACAAACAAATGTGATTGGCAACACCGGCATCGCCTGCGGCAATTACAAAGTCTCAAGAAAGCACAGAGAATACCCATGGGTATCCGCTAAAAAACGCTGGTCTTCCACCTGGGTAAAATCAAAAGGTGAGTGGAAACTGGTCTTTTATCATTTTGAGTTGATTGAAGCATGGCGCTAACGTCAGAAACTTGGTTTGCACACTCTTAATTATGCTAATGAAGATCTAATAATCTGTGACTGCCCCACCCGTCCGATTAACGGCAAAGCCAGTTTATTCGAAGTGGAATGCAGCCCTGCTGCCCTTCTAGAGGAAAATTCCACAGGGGTGGCGAATTTAATCTCGCCCATCCACAATCCCACAACCCTGCTTGCCCCGGCAATTCCCGGTCTTCCCTCTGTCATTTTTTGCTGACCCCTGTTTGCCGCGCCATATAGTCGCAGCGACTTGTCCGGCGAAGCTCACCAAAGAGAAGACGGAAGCTTACCAAAACGAAGCCGTAAACCTTTGAACCCTGCTAACAGAGAAGGCTTGATCTAGAAAGCCTAAACAGATAATAGTACATGTGAAGCTATCGAATATCCCCTACTTTCCCCTGTTTCGTTAAAAATGGGTCGCTGAAACCTTTGTTGAGTGAGGGGCAATGCCATGATTCGCGTTTATCCGGAGCCGCGAGCAGTCGTCAAGTGGGCGGATTTCATCCATACCAAGCCACGCTTTTCGATTGCCCTCGATGGTTATGTCAAGGGTCCGCCACAATTTTTAATTCAGGGACCATATGCCAATTTCAACCATCACGAGGGCGTGGCCCGAATTGCCACCCGCAGCACCTGCGCTCAGGTTTACTATTACATTCGCCTGGGATTGCTGGATACCTTCCAAAAAAACGGCAAGCCGCATGCGCGCGTCTACATCAACGATGTGGATCAAGATGCCTGCCTTTCCTGTTGGCTGCTTAAAAATTCCGAAAAACTGGAAGGCTTAAGGTTTGATAATCTTTTGGTTCAAATGATTTTATTTGAAGATATCCTTGACGCCTCCGCAGGGGCCTATCCGGTCCATCCCGAAAATCCCCAAATTCACCGCCAGGCCTGGGTGTATGAACCGTATACCCGGGCACGCGCCGATGGCCGTATCTATCGCATGTCGAAAAAAGCAATGCAGGATATCCTGAACGCGGTGTGCGCTAGAATTGATGCGGCCATTGACGGGCACGCTAAAAAAATCAAATTGGACACCCGCTATGAGAAGATTGGCGGAGGGCCTGGCTGGCAGATGATATATGAAGAAGGGCCGTATGCACGCACGAAACTATTCTCTCAAAAAATAAAGGCATATGTCGCCCTGGTGGAAAGCCGAAAGGATCGTTACGCTTATACTATCGGTAAAATGTCGCCGTTTGTCATGTTTCCTGTCGAACGCATTTATGATGCGCTGAACAAAGCCGAAGGGCTTTACTCTCAGGAAAATTGCTGGGGCGGCAGTGCAATTATCGGCGGCTCACCGCGCAAAACTGGCAGCCGCCTGAGACCTAAAGAAGTCCAGGAAGTGATCAATGACTGCATAAAGCAGGAAAAGAGGCGCTGACGCCCATCACTTAAAGTCATATATCTTTTTTCCCAGAGGCAACACAATGAGAGCAATCTAAATATGGATCTGAAGGCGTACGCTGCAAATATCAAGGGGGATCTTTCCGGCGCTGTGTCGGCTGCCATCATCTCCATCCCGCTTTCCATCGGATACGGCATAATCGTATATGGCCCCCTGGGCCCTGAATTTCTCCCCTTTGCCGCCCTGCTGGGAATTTTCGCCTGCCTTTTAGGCGGCATTTGCGCGTCACTGCTGGGCGGCACACAGCTCCAGATCACAGCTCCCAAAGCGCCGCTGTCCCTTATACTGGCCGCTTTTGTCCTTCCGTTGACGATGAGCTTGCATGTTCCGGATCCGGCTTCCAGGAATATTCTGATTGTCGGCCTGGCATCTTTGTGTG
>JASFGH010000243.1:0-6324 GCA_050123865.1 Desulfobacterales bacterium
CGGCCTGGCACTTCCGGCATCCCTGGATTCGGCCGGCCTGGACGCCGCTTCTTTTGCTGGCGCTTGCTCGGGCGGTTCGGCGGTTTCAGAACCGGACTTTTGACTTGATTTAGATTGCTGCTGTGCGCCGGATTGTTCGGGCTTTTGCGTCTCTGATGATGGAGGTGGGCGGGTCTCTGCTGTTTCTCTGGACGTCGGCTGCGGGGGCAGCGGAGTGCTGGACTCCGGCGTTGTTTTGCAGGCTGAAAACCCGAAACCGATTAAAATGGATAGTATAAGGATAAACGCTTTCATTTATACGATGACCTCATTGATGATGGACGTCCTTAAATCCGAATATTTTCAATTCAAAACATAAGATTTTGCCAATTTGGTGTCAAGCAACAGACATTGGCCTCCGGCACTTTTGTTCATAGACCGGTGATGGCGGCGTTTTGTCTACAAATTACAGACCATTACCGCTTTTATTATGTTTGAGTATTGGAGTGTTGGAGGATTGCAGATTTTGGATTTCGGATTTTGGATTTCGGATTTTCAATATCCGACATGTTTGATATTTTAATTTGCAATCCGCAATTGATTTTGCTTCAATATTTTATTAGGCCATAATGACCAGGTTTGCGGAATTTGAGAGCATCGTGTTTTACTGGTATTCTCTCACAGATCTGAAGAAAAATTGTTTGAATATCACAGCCGCCAATGCTAAGTCAGGCGAATCTACCCAACATTTCACCTAAAGCCCAAAGAGACGAAATCAGATGCGAATATCGGTCATTATTCCGGTTTACAATGAAGATCGCACCCTCACAGAAATCGTTTCGCGTGTTCAGGCAGTTGATCTGGAAACGGAAATTATTATTGTCGATGATGGCTCCACCGACGGTACTTCCGCACAATTGAAAACGATCGGCAACACCTTTGAAAATGTCCGTATTTTGCGTCATGAAAAAAATTGCGGCAAAGGAGCTGCGCTAAGGACGGGCTTGGCTGAAGCGACCGGTGAGGTCATTATCATTCAGGATGCAGACCTGGAATATGACCCGCGAGATTATCGGGTGCTATTGGTTCCGATTTTAGATGGCCGGGCCGATGTTGTTTATGGCTCCCGATTTCTGGGCGGTCCCCAGCGCGTCCTATTTTTTTGGCATTATGTCGGCAACAAACTGATTACCCTCTTATGCGATGCTCTCTGCAATCTGAACCTGTCGGATATGGAAACCGGCTACAAGGTCTTCAAAAAGGAAGTGATCGCAGACATGACGCTAAAATCAAATCGTTTCGGATTTGAACCGGAATTTACCATGAAAATTGCCAAAAAAGGGTTTCGCATTTACGAAGTTCCGATCAGCTACAGCGGCCGGACTTATGAGGAAGGTAAAAAGATTGGCTGGTATGATGGTCTGGCGGCGATATTTACTATCCTGTGGTTTCGGTTTTTTGACTAGAAGCTGTCTCAATTAAGATTTAAAACAGCACTGGTAAACGATTCGTTGCCCGGTGTTTCTGTCCAAAAAAGAGCCGGTTTCCGAAATCTGAAAACCGGCTTAATCATTATAAATGGCGGAGAGAGAGGGATTCGAACCCTCGGTGGAACTTTCGCCCCACACTCGCTTAGCAGGCGAGCGCCTTCAGCCAGCTCGGCCATCTCTCCAAAAAAATTAAACAAAATTTTTTATATAAATTTACGCAGTAATTTTATGGCGGAGGGAGTAGGATTCGAACCCACGGAGGTGTTACCCTCAACGGTTTTCAAGACCGCCGCTTTCGACCACTCAGCCATCCCTCCGTTCTTACGCCCATATTTTTTTAAATTTTCGAGTGTTAAACTTATATAATTAGCACTACAAGCATATAGGGTCAATAAATTTTGTCTTTGCATTAGGTGTTGACAGGTTGTATTTTTTATGGTTTCGAAGGCCTTAAAACATTTGGATATTACCTTTGTTTTCATTGGAAAGGAAAATTAAATGAAGCAAAAATATACTATTGTTAGAGATGACCAAAACAATCGACTGATTATCCGTGAATTTGCCGAACTTGATAAGCAAATTTTATCGCTGCTGTGCGAGGAAACCTACGATTCAAAGATAATCCACGCCGCCATAAAGCAGGGTAGCAGTCATCTAATCAGCGCGCTACGAACAAACAATCTTTATCCACCCGGTATTTATGCGGCCAAAATAGCCGAAAGCGTCATACAGTTATATGCCACCAAAAGCCAAGAATCTGTGGATCTTTTTTTTGATGATCTGGAATTGCTTGCCGTGGAATCCAGGTCCAAACCCGAACCTGCTGACGAGGAAAAGCCTGTTGAAGAGCAGGGTGAAGATGTAGATGAGCTGCTTGAGGATGATTTTGAATCGGAATATCAGGAGAAGGATAACATCAGCAAAATGAACTCATCCTTAAAAATAGCCGATGACGATTATAGCGATACCCTCAATGATAGTTAAAATCATCTGGGCGCCCACCATAGCGCAGGCCCAGAGATGCGCTATCGCTTTGCGGGCGACCATCCTGAATTAAATCCCAAAACCAGAATTTTTTCGTTGACTTAACGATGTTCATCCATTAAGTAAAAATCTTGTTCATTTTTTTAAAGGTGACCAATTTTTAGGGTATTTCTGATAGTTTTTAAAGGACAATTAAAATTGAGCCTTGCGGTTTGATAACCGTGCCTTCCTGTTTAGTCTTGCCAACAATGGAAATAACCAGCAAATCGGTGAGTTGGACCTGTGCGCAAAACCTTACGGTGTTAAATCAGCTGTTAAGTGGATGATCTTTAAACGCATCAAGGAGGTGCAAATGGAAAAAGAAAAGGGATTTTATGAGAGGCTGGAGAGCAAAGGTGTCTCCCGTAGGGACTTCATGAAATATTGTACGTTCCTGACGGCGACAATGGGGCTCTCATCATCGTTCGTGCCAAAGGTTGCTGAAGTTTTTGCAGCACCGGCACAGCGCCCGGCAGCCATATGGCTGCATTTCGGAGAATGCACGGGTTGTTCTGAGGCTGTTCTTAGATCCGAATACCCGTATATTGACGAATTGATTCTGGAAGTTCTTTCTCTGGAATATCATGAGACGGTCATGGCGGCTGCTGGACAGCAGGCCGAGGATCAGCTTCATTCCGCAGTCAAGAAGTATGAAGGTAATTTTATTTGCGTTGTTGAAGGTGCCATAGCAACTAAGTTCGATGGCGGCTATGGCAAAATTGGGGGTCGTACATTTTTAGAAATTGCTAAAGAGGTTTGCCCTAAAGCTGCCGGTGTAATCTGCATCGGAGGGTGCTCCAGCTTCGGCAATATTCCGGCTGCCAAACCCAACCCCGGTGGATATAAGAGCGTCGGTGATGCGTTGGGCATCAAAACGGTTAATATTTCCGGATGCCCACCCAATCCGGTTAATTTTATCGGTACGGTGGTCAATTACCTATTGCTGGGTAAACTTCCGGCCCTGGATGATCTCGGGCGACCGATGTTTGCCTACGGAAAAACCATCCACGATCAGTGCCCGCGTCGGTCTCACTTTGAAAACGAAGAATTTGTGGAGCAATTCGGTTCCGAAGAGGCCCAAATGGGTTATTGTCTCTATAAGGTCGGCTGCCGCGGTCCCGAAACGTACAACAACTGCCCGGTGGCAAAATTCAATGAAGGCACCAGCTGGCCGGTTGAAGCGGGTGCACCCTGCATCGGATGCAGTGAACCGAAATTCTGGGATAATTTCACGCCGTTTTACGAAGAACTGTAGATATTAGCATTGTTATGCTAGTAGAAAAGGGAGGAACCATATGGCACAGCGAATCGTAATTGATCCAATCACCCGAATCGAGGGTCACCTTCGCATCGAAGTCGAAGTGGCAGGTGGCAAGGTGGTCAATGCCTGGAGTTCAGGCCAGATGTTTCGGGGTATCGAACTTATACTGCAGGGCAGAGATCCACGGGATGCCCATCATTTCGTTCAGCGCTCCTGCGGCGTCTGAACGTACACCCATGCGTTGTCCTCGGTGAGGGCAGTCGATAATGCGGTGGGTGTTAAAATTCCTAAAAACGCTCGCATCATTCGCAACCTGCTGATGGGTGCCCAATTCCAGCACGATCATATTGTTCATTTTTATCATCTGCACGCCCTGGACTGGGTTGATATTGTTAGCGCGCTCAAAGCGGATCCCAAGAAAACAGCTGCGCTGGCCGACAATGTCAGCAACGCGCCCTGGGGCGGATCCGTTTATTTCAAAAATGTACAACAACGAATACAAACCTTTGTTGATAGCGGCCAGCTGGGCCCCTTTTCCAACGCTTACTGGGGTCATTCGGCCTACAAATTGCCACCTGAAGCCAACTTGATGGCGACGGCACACTATCTTGAGGCCATACGTCTGCAAGCTCGTGCAGCCCGCATGCATGCCATTTTCGGAGGCAAGAATCCACATCCGCAGTCGCTGGTGGTCGGTGGTGTAACCTGCGTCCGAGACCTCACGCCGGACCGCATTGCCGAATTTTTGTACATCAACAAAGAGACCTATGATTTCATTAAAAATGTCTATATCCCAGACCTTCTGGCAGTCGCTTCTTTTTACAAGGATTGGGGCGCTATTGGTGGCACCAGTAACTTTTTGGCCTGGGGGGAATTTCCCGAATCCGACAACGAGCCGGAAAGCCTTTATATGCCCAGAGGCGTGATCATGAAACGCAATCTTGGCGGTGTCAAAATGGCCAATCAGGCACGGGTTTCAGAAGATGTTACCCGGGGATGGTATAAGGACGGCCCAGCTAAACATCCGTATGAGGGCGAAACCAGGCCGCTGCAGGAAAACCCGCAATACCGACCGGGGGATGGTAAATATACCTGGTTCAAAGCCCCGCGCTACGAAGGCGAACCCTGCGAGGTGGGCCCGCTGACCCGCGTTCTGGTGGCTTATGCCAAGGGTCACAAGGACATCAAACCCATCGTGGATAATGTGCTCAAGACCTTGGGTGTAGACGCCAACGCTCTGTTTTCCACTTTAGGCCGTACAGCTGCCAGAGGCATTGAGGCGTTAGCGATCGGTGAACGTAATCAGACCTGGGTGATGGAACTTATTGAAAATATCAAAGCAGGCGATACCCAAACCTATGAACCCTATGAAATGCCGGATAGCGCTATGGGGGTCGGTTTAAACGACGTTCCTCGGGGTTCTCTTGGACATTGGGTCCACATCGAAGGCAAAAAGATCAAAAATTACCAGTATGTTGTGCCATCGACCTGGAATCTCTGCCCGCGGGATGCCAACAACAAGGTAGGGCCGGTGGAAGAATCTTTGATCGGCACACCGGTGGCAGATCCGAAGCGACCGCTGGAGGTTCTGCGTACGGTTCACTCTTTTGATCCCTGTATTGCCTGCGGTGTCCACGTCATCGATCCGGACTCCAACGAGGTTTACAAGATCAAAGCGCTCTAAAAGGTATTTGCTGATCGAAACGGCCTTCCACATTTTTGGAAGGCCGTTTTTTAATGCTGTTGACGCTCAATGCGGTTTTGGTGTATGAATCATCTTTTCGGATTCAGTCCATCAGAGCGTTTGTCATATTATCATCTTGTTTAAACAGGTTTGACGTGTCTGAGCAAAGCCCTTTTGATGAAATGTATGCCGTCCATGTGATGGTGCTGGGTATCGGCTGCACCCTGTATTCCGATGAAGGATTTGGCGTACAGGTCATTGAAAAAATGCAGCAAGAATACGATTTCCCAGAGGATGTGCTGCTGGTGGACGGCGGCGTGCTGGGTATCAATTTGCTGGGGGTGATTTCAAAACCGGATCATCTGATTGTGGTGGATGCCATCCGCAACAAGGGCAACCCCGGAGATCTATATCGTCTGGCGGGTGATGCCATTCCCGAACGTATTCGGGCCAAAAATTCCTTGCATCAGGTTGATTTTCTGGAAGCGCTAACCCTCTGTCAGGCGCTCGATCATGTACCGGAAACCGTCATTGTCGGTGTCGAGCCTGAAGACATCGATACCATGTGCCTTGATCTAACGCGGGTGATCCAGAGCAAAGTCGATGATGTCATCGCCATGGTGCTGGCGGAACTTGACCGTTTAGGCGTACAATATTCAACGAAAGGAACAGCAGATAATGTGTCTGGCAATCCCGTCTAGGATTACAAAGATTGAAAATAATATGGCAACCATCGATGTGGAAGGCGTTCAAAGGGAAGCCAGCTTGTTGCTTCTCGAAGATGCCCGGGTTGGTGATTACGTCATCGTGCATGCCGGCTTTGCCATTTCAAAACTCGATCAAGCTGCGGCTCAGGAGACATTGGACCTTTTGCGCGAGGCGATCGC
>JASFGH010000244.1:0-6262 GCA_050123865.1 Desulfobacterales bacterium
AACAGGACCGGCTTTTATTCGATGCGAGACGGCCACTTTTTAGCGCTGCAGGCATTGGTTTTTGCCCTCGCGACTGCAGCATTTACCAATATTTATATTACGCAACCGGTGCTGCCGGTCCTTTCAGCTGAATTTGGTATCAATGAATCGACAGCTTCTTTTTCCGTATCTGCCGTTATCCTGGGCATTGCTCTTTCGAACCTGCTGTTCGGAAGGCTGGCCGATCGCTATCCCATCAAACCAATTTTTCTGACCGGCGGGTGCGCCATCGCGCTTGCCGGTCTTCTTTGTGCAGCTACAAAAAACTTTTGGATTCTGACCGGCGCTCGTTTTTTTCAGGGACTATTTATTCCGGCACTGACAACATGTCTGGCAGCCTATCTGTCTAAACATCTGCCTGCTGAGCGATTGAACGTTGCCCTGGGCGCCTATGTAGCCGCAACGGTCGTCGGTGGTCTCAGTGGTCGCTTGCTCGGTGGATGGGTTCATCCACCGCTGCACTGGCGCTATGCTTTCGTAAGTGCTGCCATTTTTGTACTCGTAGCGGTAGTGGCAGCAGCACTCGGATTGCCCGCTGAGAAGGCAAAAAAAGCCGAGGAAAAAGAAGAAGGATTTATTCAGCTGCTTTCACGCCCTGATCTGTTGCGCATCTATTTTGTATCCTTCAGCGCCTTTTTTGTATTTTCGTCAACTTTCAACTACCTCCCTTTTTACCTCACCGGCCCTCCTTTTCGTGCCACCACCCAGATAATCACACTGTTGTATCTCGCATATATCAGCGGGATTATCATAGCCCCACTGACCGGCAAGCTTTCTAACAAAATCGGCAATGGCGCTGCTATGGCATGGGGCTCTTTAATATTCGGGTTCTTCCTCGGGTGTACACTGATAAAGTCATTTACTGCAATTGTCGCCGGCCTGGCAGGCGTCTGTGGCGGCTTTTTTATGGTTCATTCCGCTGCTGCGGGTGCCCTTAATCGCAAGTTGAGTACCAGCCGTGGTCGCGCCAACTCTTTGTACGTCCTTTTTTATTACACCGGCGGGACCGTCGGCATTACGCTGAGTGGCTATGGTTACATGTACGGCGGATGGACGGCTATCGTTATCATGGGTGCAATCATGCTGTTGCTGCCTATGATTACCGGAATTTTTGAAAATCGAAAAGATAAATCGATTGTATAAGATTATCCATCCAACATGGGTCAGAATCTGAATCAAAGAAATCAACAGTGTTGCAAAACGGATTGCGTTCTTTTATGAATAAAGAGTATTTATAATTCAACAGAACCGATTCTAAAAGGAAAGGGTCCGGCACAATGGACAAGCCTAAAGAAGTCACGATCCAAAACTACAAAGGATGGGAAGACTTTTATAAAATCGAAAAAAGCGAAAAGCTCGATTTCTTTATGCGTGACGAGCGCATGCTGGATATTTTATTCTCCCAGCAGTTTGACAGGAAATTTCTGAACCATATGTGCCTGCTGGCCACCCAGATCCGGCGCATGGCCTTAACTAAAATGGGCGCCCGCAAATTAAGCAGCCTATTGTCCCACAAGCGCGCCATGCTGTATTTTGTGCAGCCTTCCACGCGCACTTTTATATCCTTTTTGAATGCCTGTCATATTCTGGGAATGAAAATATCCGAGATTCGCGGCACAACCACCAGCTCGGAAGTTAAGGGCGAATCCCAGGAAGACACCATCCGCACCTTTGCCAGCTATGTCGATTTGATCATCATCCGGCATCCCAAAGCCGGATTTGCCGAAAAAACCGCCTGGCTTCTGAATCAAAACAACCTGCCGGTGGCCATCATCAACGGGGGCTCCGGACCTGATCAGCATCCCACCCAGGCCCTGCTGGATATCTACACCCTGGAACGCTCGTTTCGTAACATCGGCGGGATGGACGGCAAAAAAATTGCCATGGTCGGAGATTTAAAACGCGGCCGCACCGTGCGCTCGCTCAGTTATCTGATGCGAAACTATAAGGACGTTACCCTGTATTTTGTCGCGCCTGATGTATTTCGCATGAAAGAAGATATTAAAACTTTCCTCCACAAGCATCAAATCAAATTCCACGAAACCGATGATTTTGCCAGTGTCATGCCCCGGGTGGATGCCATCTACATGACCCGCATTCAAAAAGAATATGCCGAGGCCCCGGCGGAAGAAACCGATGTTTACCCGGAGTTTCATTTCACCAAGGCGCATCTCTCGGTAATCCAATCCCACTGCATCATCATGCACCCGCTGCCACGCCGCTATGAAATCGAGGTCGAGGTCGATAAAGACCCGCGCGCCATTTACTGGAAGCAGGAGCGCAACGGCATGTGGATGCGGGCCGCCCTCATTTCATACCTTTTTGGTGTTGATGATGAGATTGCGGCGGAATACCGCTAAAATACAAAAAGTACGCCGATGACCTGGACGACTTTTTTCACCCGAAGCAGTCCGCACTAAATCTTATAGACTCTCTTCGGGCCGGTCGTCTGATGGTGGGGTAAACGGGAAGGATGTTGCGCACTTGAACGATCATCTCTTTTGGCTTTTAATCGAGGCAAAAACCAGAGCAAGAAAAAAATAATCACGAAACCGATGAAGCTGAAGCCGATGAAGGTTAAATTGTTCAAAGCGTCAACCCTCGGAAAGTAAATAGGTTTGAGATGACCTGTAAAAAAGGGGGCACCGACTATAAACTGCCCCCCATTTTATAGGATATACGTCTCATCAAGACTCTCACAAACTACCCAATATTATAACATAAATAAGCAACTAAATAAAGTCCCATACCTGAATCCTTCACTGATCACCACCATGTGAAAAAACAGCGCATGTGCATCCTCTCACCTGGCCCTGCCGTTCAATCTTTTTTCAATTCTAAAGTATTTCTATTAAATGCCAATAGGTTACTTGAGGTATCTTAAAATGAAACTATTTTTGCTCATACTTGGCATCGTGGTGGTGGCGTTGAACGTATTTCTGTGGTATTCGAAAAAGCACAGAAGCGCTGCAGTCAATGGTAAGTCACCGAATAATAATAAGAAATCGGATTCTTCAAAGAGCGATTCGGAAGATTCATTAAGCACACCGGAAGCCGATGAATTAAAACAGGCCGCCGCCGCCGAACTGGGTATCCCGGTAGAAAAACTGAATCGCATGTCCGTTAAGGAGATCGCACATTTGGCAGCTGAAAAAGGATTGATCAATTAAGAAAAAATCTGAATAACTTAGCTGGATTTTTACTGAAAAATTTCAAGGGGCCTTGCTTGACACAACGATGGGTGTCACGAGGCCCCTTTTTTATCTATAGATCGCAAGATTGACTTGACGAAATCCTTCCCACTGAAGTTACAAAGACCGTTCAAATCCATTTTCTTTGTCAATGGCCTCAGCCCTTTTTCCCTCTGGTGAATGGCTGGTTAGGTGAGATGCAATGTTCTTTATCTGTGGAAAAAAACAAACCTTTATATCTTTATAACCACTCTTAATTATTGTATATTTTTTATTGACAATTATTTTCTTTTAATTTATTCAGTTTTTATATTGCCGTTCAATTGATTTGTCTAAAGAAAACAAAATTACATTATCGACGCTTTCGAAGTGATTTTGGAGTATACATTAACCTTTATGATTGATGGAGGGGACATGAAAAGCTTCAGATATTACCGATATGCCTTGCCTGAAGAAGCCGTCTCAGAGAATAAAAAGGTGCTTGAAATTCTAAAGGCCGTATGTATTTTCGTCATTCTTGCTTTTTTGGTAATTGCTGTCGTACTGCTATCGCGCTGATAAAAGAGAGATTTATACCTTAAATGGCGCAGTATGCTTTCGCGGGTGCATACAATTTGAAGATGCAAGCAAAGAGTCCTGATTCAAGATGCCATCGGCTGTCCACATTCTCCTGAATAACACCTACCCAATAACTAGTTTTCAGCATACCCGCTTATAGGTATTAAATCATGAAGCCTTATGTTCCATTGGCAACGTATTGATCACGATAAGTAAAAAACATGACCATCAGGTTTAAAAATGAAATCTACAAAATTAAATAAATGCCCACGATGTAATTTGCCTCAAGAAGGAATATACAGCTGTCAATATTGTGGTTACGCTTTCTCTAAAAATGAAAAAAAATTTGCTAAATCATACCACAAACGGTTGAAGGACTTCATTTGGGTTATAAACAAAGATCCCATAGCGCCAAGCAAAAAACAAAGCACACTCAAAGATAATGGTGGAACTCGTTCAGGAACGGATAGGCGTAAATATACGTTTAGGACTTATTTTCCAGAAAGTAGATCGGGCCGGGACCGTAGAAAAAGGATAGACCGTAGACGCAAAGTACCACGGAAAAGATGGGCAGAACGCAGATTTAGTCTAAATCATGCCATGCCATACCCCCGCAAAGCATAAAAAATTATTCAATTACCAACTTTAAACATCAGGAAGCCCCGCGCAGCGCCACAGTTCAGCTAACGCTGGCCAATGCCACCGATAAACCCCTGGCGATTGCCAATCTGCCCGACTATTGCTCTTTTTCGCTCGAGCCGGTACCGTGGGCAAAACAGCACTAGGCGCTGGCGCATGACCTTTGTAACGAGATGATTCCTTCTGAATTTTATGTGTTGACCCTGGCGCCCCGTCAACACAGACGTTTCATTTTCGATTTTTCCACCGATCGATGGCTGGTTGAAGCCGATGACAAAATTCAGCAGATCGGCAGCCTGGAATTCACCGAACAGTTCCGGCTGGTCTACCGCCCGCCAGATGAAGCGTCGACCCAACACCTGAGCCAGCACGACGTTGTCTGGCAGAGTTATTATACACCTCCAGATCGATAACCCTCCGGAATTATGCTACTGTCCAAGATCAAAAGGCACAATTTTTAGATGTCGAAAGAGAGATGCTGATCGATGCCATGATTGAGATGCAGCTTGAACCCAAGCAATACAAAATAGAACATTTTTTAGACGAACAGTTCTACAGATATCTGGTGAAATGACAAACCGTATCCTTGGCGAAAAAGCTACAGTCCACATCGCTCCTACCAATCGATGTTGTTGACTTCATTCCAGATCTTGTTATTTTGTCCTCAAGGCGATTACCTGGAGAACAGAATAGGTTGTTCTTACTTTGCGCTATACGTCACGAGCTAACGTTTTATGATCGTATCTTTTCATCCTGTATTTGAAGCCGACCAGAACATCATCTGTGCCGGGCGCGAACCCGGCGCAGACGATTTGGCTGCCATAAAGGCCGCACGTGCGGTGGTATTGCCCCAGGGATGCCGCCAATCACTATATGAAATGGCCACTAAAAACTGTCGCCATGTCTTTCCCAATTATGATGCGCGCTTTGAATATCCGGGAAAAATCGGTCAGATAAAGCTATTCCAACAAAACGGCACGGCCCATCCGCACGCTGAATCATATGCTTCGCTGGAAGTTTTCAGGCAGCAATATGGTGAGAATCCCGATGATGTTGCTTTTGAGCTGCCATGCGTGTTTAAATTTGATTGGGGAGGTGAAGGCGAAACCGTATATCTGATAGATTCCAGAGAGGATCTTCAGGATGTCTTATGTATAACCGCTGATTTTGAACGCTCCGGACAAAAGGGCTTCTTGCTGCAACAATACGTGCCCACCCAGGGTAACACCCTGCGGGTGGTGATCATCGGCCAGCGCTTAATATCATACTGGCGGATTCAGGAAGATGCGCAAGCGTTTAAATCCAGTGTATCGCAGGGGGCCAGAATCGATGCAGAATCAGAACCCGAACGCCAAAAAGTCGCAAAAGTATTTGTAAAAAATCTTTGCAACAAAACCGGCATCAACCTGGCCGGCTTTGATGTTATATTCGCTCCAATCAAGGAACATATCAAACCTTTGATGCTTGAAATAAACTATTTTTTCGGTCGCCGGGGCCTGGGCGGCTCCGACGCCTATTATGATATTCTAAAAAATGAGATCGATAACTGGCTTTCAAAAACTTTAAGCAAAAAGGGTGGATGACATCGTAAGAAGTCGAGTTCACAAGTGTTTTGTGTTTCGTGTTTGGTATTAAGTTGAAATATAGCAAGGTGAATACGGCTTCTTTTGAAACCAAACACAAAACACCAAATACTAAACACTCTCGTTGAAAATTAACATGAAAAAAAGAAAGTCCATCAAACCCTTTGCCTATGATCTGGAAGAATCAGATCTGAAACGCGAACGCCGCAAAGCCCGGGAGCTGCGGGAATCCCAGTGGTGGAAGCGCCGGGT
>JASFGH010000245.1:0-6261 GCA_050123865.1 Desulfobacterales bacterium
AACAGCGCCAACAGGTGATGGAGCGGGTCGCCGATGAATTGGAATGCTCGGCCCAGGGGCTGACGTTAACCCAGCTCTCACAGCAGGTCGATGAATTCTATGCCCGGCAGTTGCTGGATCGCAGCACCGATTTATTGGCCTTGATTCAAACCCTGCAGGAGGTGACGCAACAAAACAAGTCCTTAATGTCGCATTCGATGCAACTGATTCAGGGTTCTTGTAATTTACTCAATAATCTTATGGCGGCGAATCCGGTATATTACCGCAGCGGCGATATGAATGGCGGCAAGCAAACGGGTCGACTGTTGAACGGTGATGTCTAATTCAATGCAATGGGTTTCGGAGCTATCTGAGGTTTTGGGTCATAATTAGAAGCAATCTAGCAGTGGATATTAAATTATGATAAACAAAGGAAAACACGATGTCAGATCTTAATGGAATTTTGAGTTCTGCAGGACAGGCTCTTTTGACCCAGCAGCAAGCTATTAATGTTACGAGTCACAATATTGCCAATGTGAATACCCCCGGGTATTCCCGTCAGAGGCTGCAAATATCGACCAATACGCCGCTGGATACGTCTGTTGGTTTGATGGGCAATGGGGTCAGCGCCGATAGTATCGAACGAATATACGATCGGTTCCTAAGTGCTCAGATTACCGATGAAAATCAAGGACTAGGCCGATGGGATGCACAGAAAAGTGCAGTTGAAATGGTCGAAATGATTTTCAACGAAAGCGACGGATACGGGCTAAGTCAGGCTATGAGCAAGTTCTGGGATGCCTGGCAATCGCTGACGAACAATCCTGCCGGAGCAGCAGAGCGCCAGGTCCTGCTTTCCGCCAGCCAGGTGTTGGCCAAAACATTTAACCAGTTGGACGCGGACCTAAGACAATCCCAGGCGGATCTTGACATTGCTGTCCAGGGAACGGTCGCAGAGATCAACCGCTTGGTTGAAAAACTGGCTGATCTGAACCAGAAAATCATTTCCGTTGAAGCGGGTTCCTCCAGCGCCAATGACTATCGCGATCAACGCGAACAGACGATCAAAGAGCTTTCAGAATTGATTGATATCAATACATTTGAAGATGCCAGCGGGTCGGTTCATGTGCTGGTCGCCAATGGAAGGCCGCTGGTAGGCTCAGGTCAGTATTGGCAACTGTCCACTCAGATCAATCCAACAGGATTGCACGATGTTGTCTGGGCTGACAGTAGTGGCAGCACGTTCGATATCACCGACGATATCAATGGGGGTAAGCTCAAAGGTTACCTTGAGGTCCGTGATGTGATTATCAGCGACGATTTGAATCGCCTCGATACTCTATCCCAGACTCTGACGACCGATATTAATACGCTGCATCAAAGTGGTTTTGCCTTGGATGGTTCTGCAGGCGAAGTTTTTTTCAACGGCCTGGGTGCGGGCAATATGGAATTAAACACTAATATTGCAGGCAATCCGGATCTGATTGCCGCCGCTGCTGATGCGCTGACTGTTCCGGGTGACAATCGCCAGGCCATAGAAATTGCCATGCTACAGTACCAACTGACAATGAACGGCAATACAACCACCTACAATGACTATTTCGGTGCGCTGATTCGAGATGCCGGCAATGAAGTCTTAAAATCCGAAGCCTATTATCATCATCAATCGGACATGTTGGCCCAACTGGAAAATCGCCGGGAATCGATTTCAGGGGTTTCGCTGGATGAAGAAATGATAAATTTAATTAAATATCAAAATGCCTATACAGCTGCCGCCAAAATGATCAGCGCGGCCGATGAGATGATGCAAACGGTATTACAGATGCTTTAAACAGGGGCGAACTGCGGAGGTAGCAGGACCTATCGGTCTTGATAACCCATTGAACATCTATTAAGGCAGAGGAACTCAATTACAAAATGAGGGGAAGATCATGCGAGTCACCCTTAACACCATGACAGAATCTTTAGTGCGGTATCTGAATGCGCAGAACGAAGCGCTCTATGATCGACAAACGATCATTGCGTCTCAAAAGCGCATCAACAAATCATCCGATGATCCCATCGCTATGGGTAAAATATTGGATTATCGGCAAACCCAGAGCTCGATTGACCAATACCAAGCCAATATCCAGAGCGGAATGACGCGGCTGGATTTTACTGAAACGACTCTATCGCTGGTCGATGATTTATTGCAGGTTGTGCGGTCAATTGGCCAAACTGAGGCTGACGGTACAACCGAGAGCCGTCAATGGGCGGCTGAAGAAGTCAAAATGCTTTATGACCAAATTTTAGATTTGGCCAATTCGAAATTGAATAACAATTATATTTTTTCGGGGTATCAGACCAAAACAGCGCCTTTTTCACGAGATGACAGCCTTGCAACAACATTTGACCGATACACGGTAGCCTATGATGGTGATGCTGGAGACGCGCGATATATCGTTGCCAATAACACCGAAGTGACCATCAATGCAGATGGTCGGCCACTGTTTCACTATGCTGCCGGTGGCGGTGTTAACATTTTTGATGCTCTCAGGGATTTAATCGTGGGACTTGAAAATGATGATACGAATGCAATTTCCGCTCAAAGTGGTATGCTTGATCAAGCCCGAACCCAGATTAACAATATTCGAGCGGCCAATCCAACGATTTATTATCAACTAGAGCTTACCGAAAAACACTGGCAGAATTACAAACCCAAAATCCAGGATTTGTTGTCCAGCGAAGAAGATGCTGATATCACAAAAGCTGTTGTGGAGCTCCAAAGTATCGAGTTGGCCTATCAAACTATATTGGCGACCACGGCTCGAATCATTCAACCGGGACTCATTCAATTTCTCAAATAAACTATGAAAAAAGGAGTCATCATATTCAGTTGTTTTATTCTGTTCTGGCTTATCGCTGCATCGACTTTCGGTCTAAGAAGCGAGGATATCGTGCGCTTGAAAAAGGTCGGTATCAGTGATACCACGATTCAGCTGATGGTGCGGGAAAAGGTCGTCGAAACTGCTGCATTTAGTGTTCAGGAAATTATTGACCTGAAAAAGGCAGGGCTCAGCGAGAAAACCATTCAGATGGTCATTCGGGAAGGTTCTTTTCTCAAAGACACGGCTCCGATTATCTACGGCAAAGATGTTCGATCAATTGAGTTTACCACAGCTGATGATATCATTGCACTCATGAATGCCGGTGTCAGCAATGAAGTGATTCAGGCGATTATCACCGTTGTGGGCGAAAGCACCGATACCGATCGACGCGACGCATATCGACTGTTGGAGAATATGGAGATTCGCGTCGATTTGCGCGACGGGGATTAGCGACTTCAATTGCGGATTTTTGATTGCGGACTGCAGATTGAAATATCAGATGAACCGCACATTTAAAATCCGAAACCGGCAATCTACAATCCTAAATTTTTTGCAATGCCCATTTCCTGCCGCAAATGCATCTTTTACTACGTCACTTGGGATCCAAACTTTCCGCACGGCTGTCGCGGAATGGGATTCAAGAGCCGGCGTTCACCGATTCATGAAGTCCGCCAGGTGATGAAGGGTAAGGATTGCCTGCTATTTTGTGCGAAGAAAAATCGAAAGCTTCAAGCGCCTGAAGAATCCGTATAGTGCACTGAGCCTCGCCCGCACTTACCCGCCTGCAGTCTAAAAATCGCATTCAGATCAATTCTGGTGTTCGTGGCTGGCCTCAACCGGAGCCGTTGTGCGAGTGCGCAAATGGGACTTTAAATCCTGGATGACCAGATCTGAAGCCTGTTTGAGCAAGGAGGGGAAGATTTGCAGGTATCCGCTCGATCGCAATTGGGTTTGAATTTGCTCACGGTTATTTCTTTTGCCTTCTTCGATTGTGACCCGAAGCATGTGGTACAGATCCATCGGGGCGATATCTTTCGGCAGAGAGAATTGACCGACAATGGTTGTGGCCTCGCGGGCGATATGCTGCAGATAGTTGGCGTTATTCTGTGGCACGACGGTATCACGCCTGTCATGAAATCGCACGGCTTCACAAATTTCCTTGGGCACGTTAAACCGCTCTAATACCACCGCGCCGATTTCGGCATGGCTCATTCCCAGGAACTTTTTTTCGGCTTCACACGACGGTAGGTCCTGCGATTTTTTGATCGCCACGATTTGCTCGTGCTCCGCTTTGAAATAGACGGCAATGACCAGCTTCCCGATATTTTGCAGTGTTGCCACCGTGAAAAGATCATCCAACTGGTTGAAGTTGAGTATTTCGCCCAACACTTTGGCAACGGCCGCGCAGACCTGTGCCTGTTTCAGGAATTTGTCAAAGTCAAATTGTTTCAGACGGCGGGTAAAATGATCCATTAAGATGGAGGTGATCAAAATATCTTTCATTTTCCCGTAGCCGAGTAGTTTAACGGCGTAATTGATGGAGCGGACTTCCCGGCCACCGTAATAGGCGGAATTGGCGATGTTTAAAAAGCGGGCCGCCAGACTCGGTGATAATTTTTCAACAATCTGATCAAAATTACTGGCCGGGCTGTTGAGCAAGGTGATGATATCAACAACTTCCGTATCGACGAGCGGAAGTTTGTTGATTTTGGATTCGATTCTTTCGATGGCTTCCTCATTTGTCATTCAATTTCCTCCATGCGAAGGCTTAAACAGCGATTGCGGCCTTGTTGCGGACACAAGTTTTTGGGAGCTCCCTCGGCAGATATCTTGATATAATACCGATGATTAAGCCGGTTTGAGATGAATTTGAACCCCTTAAACTCAACAGCAATAGGCATGCCAAATCAATGACAATAACTGCTGTGGACCGCCGGACCCGCGAAATCCTATAAAATCAGACGAAATGCTGTTTGTAAACTGCCAAAATGGTTCGCAAAGAGTGAAACCCATTGATACGCTTAACATTTTTGACAAAGCCTTGACATGTTTTGCCAAAATCTTGTCGACCCACGAAAAAACCCTGTTAGGGGGGGGTGCCTAACAGGGTTCGTCGGAGGTGGGAATGAAGGAAAGGAGGAAACTTCATTCCATATTTGCTATATATCTATGCAACTACTGTGCCATTTGAATATATGTAAATACCGGTTTTTTGACTGCGTTTTAGTTCGACTTGAAATAAAAAAAATATCGAATATTTACAGATTCTTAAAAAATGTGTGCCCGAATTTTTCGAATGTGGTTCAATTTGTGACAGGTTTACATGATTTTGGCAAACTGCACAATTTACGATCAAATATCTGACCACTAGGCAAAAATTTTAGGCCTTTTAATGCTGCCGTCAGATCTGCATGACGCCCATATGTATCTAATTTATTTATAGTTATCAATATAAGTAGATCCGCTGAAAATTGCGAACCGTTGGCATTCGCGGCATATTTTTTGTCAATTTGATCATAATTCGCAAGATATTGTCCAATTGCAAATTGCAATTAAAAACTTTGCATTTTGCAAATTTTTTGTGCTCTTCCCGTGTTTCTCAACCGGCAAATATTACCGCCTCTACGGCCTGATGTCAAAAACAGCCAGGCCACTTTTTATATATTTTTAATAAATACGAATAATTAAAAAATTATCAATCTCATAAATTTCCTTGCATGTTTTTTGCATGCTAATTGGTTTAAACGAATCCTGTAACCGTTTTACGACCTGTACGGGTTGATTGAAGATTTTAACATCACAGACAGACAAGGATTTAAATCATGAAAATAGATGGCAATAGCGACATCGCCCGCGGTGTTTACACAGATAAAGCCACCCAAAAAGAAGCAACCTCGGATTCCGAGTTTAAAAATATTCTCAAAGCGTCTGTCGAACACTCCCAACAGACCCAGGCTCCCGTTCAAACACCGACCCACGCGAATCCTTTGGGGGCGATTCGATTCACACCGCTCTCGCCCGAGGCCAGAGATACTGCTGTCGAGCGCCTCGATAATCTGCTAAATCTCCTCGATCAATATCGAGACCAGCTGGCAGATCCAAAGGTGTCCCTGCGACAGATTGAACCGCTCTTAAATACGATTGCCAAAGAAAAAGAGCAGCTGTCAGCGGTGCTGAATGCCATGCCCGACGAAGATGACCTTAAGGATATCGTCCATCGCACTCTGATTACCACGTCTCTCGAGGTTATGAAGTTTAACAGGGGTGATTACATCCCGGTCTATTGATATCACGGCGTTGAAGATGCATGCCTTTTCCAGCCGTCAAACGTCGTATTTAAATCAAATTGAGTCATTCTCCATTTTAGGCACTCGTCAAAGGTCTAACGGAAGCCGATGGCGCAGGTACTGCCTTT
>JASFGH010000246.1:0-6258 GCA_050123865.1 Desulfobacterales bacterium
CCAATACCAAGCGGCTGGTGACCAGAGCGATTGCCTATGCCCTGGACAACGGCTTTAGCAGTGTGACGCTGATGCATAAGGGCAATATTATGAAATTTACCGAAGGCGCTTTCGCCCAATGGGGCTATGAGGTGGCTGCCGAAAAATTCAAAGGCCAAACAATCACCGAAGCAGAGCTATGGGACGACTATCAGGGCAAGCAGCCGCAGGGTAAAGTGGTGATCAAAGATCGCATCGCCGACATGCTCTTTCAGCAGGTCCTGCTGCGACCGAATGAATTCGGCGTGATTGCCACGCCAAACTTGAACGGTGACTATCTTTCAGATGCTCTGGCCGCTCAGGTGGGCGGATTGGGGATGGCACCGGGCGCCAATATCGGTGATCAATGCGCTGTCTTCGAGGCCACCCATGGCACCGCTCCCAAATATGCCGGTCTGGACAAAGTCAATCCCAGCTCGCTGATCCTCTCGGGCGCCATGATGCTGGTTCATATGGGATGGCGAGAAGCATCCCGCCTGGTTCGCGATGCCCTGCAGGCCGCCATTGAAGCCAAAACCGTTACCTATGATCTGGCCCGCCAGATTAGAGATGCACAGCAGGTCAAGTGCTCCGAATTTGGAGAGGCGATCATAAAACATATGGATTAGCTTATTGCTTCTGGCTTCTCGCTGCTGGCAGCTTGCCACTAGCTTCTTCTGATTATCGTAAAAATCGTTTTAGTCAGCCGCCAGTTGCCAGAAACCAGGAGCCATACTTATAAGCCATGAATAAAAAAAACCGCTACATAGCCACTTTGACCTGTATTACGGCCATCCTGATAACCATTGGTTGCAGCTCGCCGGCAAAAGCACCAGACCTTGGCGGGATTTACAACGATCTGGCCCAACACGAAGATCCTTACCGTAATCCGGTCATATTAATACCGGGATTACTCGGCTCCAAACTGGTCGAACCGCACAGTGACACCATCGTGTGGGGTGAATTTGGCACCGGCACATTAAATCCGAATAAGCCCGAAGGCGCCCGCTTGTTTGGCCTGCCCATGCAACCCGGCAAAAACCTGCATGAATTGCAAGATCGCGTGAAGCCGGCCGGTACGCTGGACAGGGTTGTGGTGATCATGGTAGGCACCCCTAACGCCGGGTCCATCCAGGCCCTTAAAGTGCTGGTCGAAGGCTTTAAGCCGGCTGTGTTGTTGCCGCGGTATCCGGCAGCGGTTTTGGGCACCATGCCGGCAGTGTACGCACTGCTGCCACGCAATCGACATCAACCATTGCTGGATGAGCGCCGCCCCGATAATCGGAATTTCAGGCTCGTTTCGCCCATACCCTGGACTGATGTGATGTTTCTATTTTCCAGTCATCGGAATATAACCAACGATCTGGCCTTTACGGATAATCTGTTGTATATTCTGCTGGAAAAACCACGAGAACCCAAATCATAAGTATGTCAGCAGCAGACGGATTTCACTATGTTCTCAGGTTCCGGAGGTCAAAGGTTTTTCACAAAAGCTGCGGATACGGGTTTTGCATAGGTGTCAGGTGTCAGTGTTCAGGTGTCAGGGAACATAAGCCTCAAATCAGAAAAAACATGCGACTGTTGTGCTATAGAGCAGCAAGGTCTTGAAAATGGCCACCGAAGGCCTGACACCCTAAATCTGACACCTGTTATGTAAGGATCACTACCCATTGACGACGTAGAGGAACAGATTTCCGTATTCAAAGAGGAGACATATTTGATGGAAACCTATTACAAACCGGAAGATCTTCCAAAATTTGAAGAAATCGGAAAAGAAGCGCCGGAACTGGCACGTAAATTCTTTGAATATTACAAAGCCGTTTTCGCCGAGGGAGAGTTGAGCGAACGCGAGAAGGCGCTGATCGCCCTGGCGGTGGCGCATGCCGTCCAGTGCCCCTATTGTATCGATGCTTACACCCAGGCCTGTCTGGAAAAAGGATCCAACCTGGCGGAGATGACCGAAGCCGTCCATGTCGTCACTGCCATCCGCGGCGGTGCATCCCTGGTTCACGGCGTTCAGATGCGCAATATCGCTGATAAATTATCAATGTAACTGAGATCAGATGCCCCCACAAGCAACCATAGCGGAAGAGCACAAATCCTTGCAGGCCGAAGCATTCGATATCACACCTTTTAAGTACACCCTGGCCCGGCACAACCTTGCACTGGTACGACAGACGACGGCGACCTTGCAGATCAATTTAGGCTTTCTGTGCAATCAAACCTGCCGCCACTGTCATTTGAATGCAGGACCGGGCCGTAAAAACGGAAATATGGACGAGCAGACGCTTGAAGCCGTGGTCGCCTATGCGCAGCGATGCCGTTTTGAAACCATCGACATCACCGGTGGTGCACCTGAACTCAATCCGCTGCTGCCCGATTTAATTCAGCACATCTGGCCATGGACGCCACGAATCATGCTGCGTTCCAATCTGTCGGCGCTGAAGGAGAACATGAATCGCCTGATGGACGTGCTCACATCTCGCCGGGTGGTGATCGTAGCGTCATTTCCATCGCTGAACCTTTCTCAGACGGATGCCCAGCGCGGAGAGGGCATTTTTGAAGAAAGCATCGCCATGCTTAAAATGCTCAATTCCCTGGGCTACGGTCGTGATGGATCCGGTCTGGAGCTGAACCTGGTCTCCAATCCCACCGGGGCTTTTATGCCGCCCACCCAGGAACAGATCGAAAAACGCTATCATCAAATTCTGGAGCGAAAATGGGGACTGACGTTTAACCGCCTGTTTAATTTTGCCAATGTACCGCTGGGCCGTTTCAAGCAGTGGCTGATACAAACGGGCAATTATGAAGCTTATCTTCAGAAGCTGGTGGCCGCTTTTAATCCCTGTGCGATCGAAGGGCTGATGTGTCGCAGCCAGCTTTCGGTTTCCTGGGATGGCTATCTGTATGACTGTGACTTCAATCTGGCACGGGGTCTTTATATGGGCGGCCGGAAAATTCATGTTTCCAAGATGTCGGGGCCACCCGAACCGGGTAGCCCCATCATTACGGCCGAACACTGCTATACCTGTGCGGCCGGCTCTGGTTTTACCTGAGGCGGCAGCATTAGCACCTGAGTTCAGGTAGAAATGGTTTCAAAACCCCATCTGAGGCTCAATGGCTGCGTTGTCCCGCACATAGCAATGCTCACGTACTATGTGTACGCTCCGCTTACAATGTTGCGGGACGCCTTGCCCTCGAACCTGATCTGAGGCTTTGAAACCACTTCAAGGAGAAACCCCATGCCGTCAGCGCGGCCTGAACGCTTGATTGTCTTCACCCGCTTTCCCGAGCCTGGAAAGACCAAAACCCGTTTGATTCCGGTCCTGGGCGCCCAAGGTGCGGCCCGCCTGCAACGTCAAATGACCGAACACATCATCGCCACAGCGGGCACCTTAAACGGCTGCAACGGGTTGAGCATTGAAGTTTGTTATGAAGGCGGCAATGCCATTCTGATGCAGGACTGGTTAGGGTCGCATTTGACCTACCAACCGCAGGGTGGCGGCAGCCTGGGCCGGCGCATGCAACGAGCTTTTGAAGCAGCGTTTGAGGACGATGCGGCGGCAGCCGTTATCGTCGGCAGCGATATACCGGGAATTTCAGACGACATTCTTCGGCAGGCCTTTAAAGCGCTGCGTCAAAAGGATCTGGTCCTGGGCCCGGCCAAGGACGGCGGCTATTACCTGATCGGCGTCAAAAGGACGCTAGCGGCTAAAACCTACGGCCGACTGTTTGACGGGATCGACTGGGGCAGCAACAACGTTATGGAGCAGACCCTGCAAATTGCCAAAGATCTTGGGCTCGATCTGAGTCTTTTGGAAAGCCTGGCCGATGTGGACCGGCCCGCAGACCTACCAGTCTGGCAGCAGGAACAAAAGGCAGCCGGCCAGCAGCCGCGCGCACAAAAACTATCCATCATCATTCCGGCGCTCAACGAAGCCCCCACCATCGAGAGCACCCTTTCCGCTCTGCAGGGTATCGACCATCTGGAAGTGATCGTCGTTGACGGCGGCAGCACGGATGGGACTGTCGATCTGGCCAGATCGTGGGGCGCCAAAGTAATACAAACCCGCCCGGGCAAAGCTCGCCAGATGAACTGCGGGGCCGCAGCAGCATCGGGAGAGATTCTGGTTTTCCTGCATGCCGATACCCGCCTGCCCGATGATTTCCTTCGTCTAATTCTTGCAGCGCTGAATCATACGGGGGTGGTAGCCGGCGCTTTCCGGCTGTCCATCGATTCACGCGCTGCTGGCATTCGCTTTATTGAACTAATGGCCGCTGTGCGCTCGCGCTATTTACAGTTACCGTATGGCGACCAGGCCCTGTTTATGAAAAAATCAATCTTTGAAACCATCGGCGGCTATGCGGACGTCCCGATCATGGAAGACTTTATTCTGGTGCGCCGCATGCGGCGCAAGGGTAAAATTGCTATCCTGCCCGCTGCGGTCGTCACCTCGCCACGCCGCTGGCTGCGTTTCGGTATTTTAAAAACATGGCTGGTCAATCAGATGATCGTTATTGCTTATTATCTGGGCATCTCTCCCGAACGCCTCGCCCGCTGGTACCGCCGTGAGGCAGGCAAAAACGGAAACTAAAAATAATCACCGCTTTCCATTAATTTTCATGCAAAATACAGGTAATTGAGTGTGTGGAGTAGAAGACAATTTCTAAGGCTATCTATCGGCGGGCTGCTCGGCACGACGGGCATTTTTTCTCTTCTAAAGCGCTACAAACAGAAACATCATATAGTCGATATTGTCCAATTCCCCAGCCCAATTTTGCGTGCCGTTTCGGAATCGCTTGAACTGATTGATGACACTACAGTTACCCTCGCAAATTCGATGATTGCGATTTTGCAGTACCATGCACCTTTCGCCTTTTTGTTAAAAGGATCCCTTTATAAAGGATTAGCAGCGCCTCAGATTGGCGTTCAAAAGCGCATGATAGTATGCGGCTTACGCGGCGAAATCAAAACAATGATCAACCCCAAAATAGTGGAGAAAAGCGGAATGTATGCAAACAGCGAATATTGTCTGTCGCTGCCGCAACATGAGCGTAAAATTATCAGACGCTCTCAAAGAGTCCGGGTAAAGTATAAAACCCTTGAGAATGCCGAAAACATCATATGGGCCAGTAACAGCTATGCCGCCCTTCTGGAACATGAGATCGATCATCTCAACGGGGTTCTGTATATCGATTATGAGGAGCAATCATATACATCCTTAAAAAACATACAC
Organism: Desulfobacterales bacterium; assembly: GCA_050123865.1. Lineage (GTDB taxonomy): Bacteria > Desulfobacterota > Desulfobacteria > Desulfobacterales > JAHEIW01 > JAHEIW01. The sequence goes on from JASFGH010000246.1 coordinate 5,256, forward strand.
AAAAGCTTTGAGCCTCTCGCAAAGGCGTAAAGACGCCAAGGACTTTTTAAGCTTTAATTTATAATTCTTGGCGACTTTGCGGCTTTGCGTAAGAAAAAGTTATAAATAGAACGTCATAGGTGGATTTTGCTAACCACTTCCCTCACTCCGAATTTCCTCTTGACTTAATCATTTAGGCCCTTACGTTATGCGGAAGTTTTGTTAAGCGACCCGGATGAACAGGATCCAGTGCCTGATATTCATTCAGGGGATGATGCCGGAGTCCAGACACATAGAGCGTTTGTCATAATAACGTTCCAATACAGGCAGTTTTTTGGGTCTTTTTTGGATTATTAATAACGTCCAAGATAGCTTGGTCCAAACGCTCTAGTAATTGTTGTTCATTATCTAAAAACGCCTGAAAAGTAGCAATTGAATGCGTTGATCCACTTTCGTATGGCACGATGGGTTACTAACAGCTCTTTGCAAACAAGATCTCTAAAAACGATAATATAGCGGTTGTCATGTTTATAATAATTTGAAGCTGTTAAAAACTACCATGATTCTTGTTAACAAATATGACAAACGGAACATATTTATGACAACCGCTATAACCTTGATTTTTAAGGTTAAGTTCAACACGGTATCAGCCGATAAAATTGTAAAGCAACATCTTTCCGGTATCACACTTATTTCTAAATTGGTTCTGCAGCTTTAGATCATGTCAAAGAACTATTCAGATAAGACAGGGTGTTTTTAAGAATTTGATTATTAGGGATTGTTTTGTTATATTAACAGTATCATTGAGAATCTTTGAGCGGTAATGGGGCCTAATAGCACTGAGCGATCTGCACCTCCCGATAGGATTGCCTGCCATTCATAACCATTCTCCGTTTTTTTAATATCCTGAAAATTTAGGGCAAATACGTGTTCAGATCTCAGTTAGATTCTCCTGGGATGCCAGACGAAATTGGATGAATACTGAACCGCACAGCGACTATTGACGATTGAGCAGATAAGGGGA
>JASFGH010000247.1:0-6249 GCA_050123865.1 Desulfobacterales bacterium
ACGGCGTTGATCAGCGCCGGCAGAACCGCGTGGAAAAAAGTGGAATCCCCTACGGTGGCCAGAACCGTTTGATTCAGACCGAATTGCCCCAGTTTACCAAAGCCGCTGGCAAGCCCAACACCGCTTCCCATGGCATGCAGTGTCTTCAACGTGTTAAAACCGGTGGGTAGTACAGCCAGGGAGTAACAGCCGATATCTCCGCATACAAAACCATCGCGCGCATCCATTTGCAGGGCATTGTGAATCGACCAGAACGAGGCGCGATGGGGGCAGCCGGCACAAAAGGTCATCTCGCGGATCGGCGCTCCTGGAAGCACCAATTCCTGTGCTCTTCTGGCATAGTCTTCAGGTAGGGGCGCGTAATCCACTGCTAAAATTTTGGATATGGCCGCCACCACTAAATCCGGATTCATTTCATTGGTAGTGGGGATATGACCTTCTCGTTTACCATAAAAGGTTTTGGGTCCAATCTTCGATGCCCGCTCGGCTGCAAGAACTTTGACATTTTCTTCGAGAAACGGAATGACTTCTTCGACAATCAGGATCTGATCGGCGCGGACCAGATATTTCTCCACCAGCCGGTGCGGTAGCGGCCAGGTGGTCCCCAGCTTGAGCAAACCAACCCGCTCGACAACATCCAGCAGGTGGATGGCCTCTTTGCTGTACAAATGACAGGCGCTGCTGGTGATCAACAAAAGCTCGGGTGTTTCAGGGCCGCTGTATGTGTTAAACGAAGATTCTTCAAACCGGGTAACGGCCTGTTTTAATTTTTCCTGCTGCTGCGCATGCCGGTAAGGTACGGGCAAACTGGACATCGGGCCTTTCACAGGATCCAGGATCGATCCGCTGTGTTTAAAAAAGGCCTTTTTCCGGTTCGGTTTCAATTCTCCAAAAACCACGTTGCCGCTGGCATGCGAAAGGTGCGTCACACTGCGGATCAGGACGACATTCTGGATCTCTTCGGATAGCTCAAAGGCCATTTTAACCATATCTTTGGCTTCCTGAAAATCACCGGGTTCCAGCAGCGGAAGTTCCAGCATGCGGGCAAAATGCCGTGATTCTCCTTCGTTCGCACTGGAAAGCGCACCGGGATCATCGCAGTGTACCAGCACCATTCCGCCCCGGATGCCCGTCAGCGCCAAATGCAAAAGAAAATCCGATCCGACGTTAACCCCGTTTTGTTTCATGACGCAAAGCGAGCGCAATCCGGCAAAAGATGCCGCTGCGGCCACTTCCATGGCCACTTTTTCGTTCACCGACCATTCCACGTACAGATTCAGATCTACTGATGGTTCATTGCGCTGATAGATTGAGAAAACTTCTCAGCCCTGCACTTAAGCGTAATTCGCTTACTTGCTCAGTATTCGATCTAAGACATTCTGCGGTATTCTGACCGCAGCGCGTTTTTTCCCCTGATTATTAATAAGCTTCTGGCTGCGCACTGTTGGTGGCTGGCATAAAATTTGGTCCCAGCTGCACGTGGCCAGCAGCCAGTGCTCAGTCGCTTTTATCAGGAAGAAAGATCTTGAAGCCCTTCTTCAACTGTGTCTTTGATGGGGATCATGGCCGTGAAGCCGCTGACCTCAAAAATTTCATACACATAGGGAGTTAAAGCTGCAAGCGCCACTTTACCTTCCCTGCGTCTGATTTCTTTGGCAGCACCCAGGATAACACGCAACCCGCCACTGCTCAGATACTCCAATGCACTCAGATCAAACAACAGCCGCTTGGTATTTTCCGCCATTGTCTGTTTGATCGTTTCCTCAGCTGTTGATGCCGTTGCAGCATCCAGCCGCCCTTTGATGGCAAAGACCAAAATTTCATTCTCCATTCTGTGCTCGATTTCCATTTTTAAATCCTTTCCGGTTTCATTAGAAAAGGTTAGACCTTCTTTTTAGGGTCAGCATATTTTTGCCATTCTCTCTTTTATAATGAAGATCATCCATCAGGTTTCGGACAATATGAATTCCGAGACCTCCGATACGGACATCAATCAGGTCATCAGGAATGTCCGGATCTTCCTTTTCAAGCGGATTAAACGCAATCCCTTCATCTTCTATGACTAATGTCAGCTCATTGTTCTCCAGGTACATTTCGAACCGGGTGATATGCTCCTGATTGTCTTTGAAACCGTAACAGACAATATTGGTAAACAATTCATCCAGACAGATATTAATATCTGTAATACACGCTTCTGATAATTTCTCGTCCTGGCCAAATTTAGTCAAATGCTGGCATAGGGTTTCCAGCTCGGACAAATCGTTTTTGAGCTCGAATGAATATTGGTATGATTGCATATCAGATTTATTGAAAGAATAAAATGTGTGCGTCAATCACTTGAAATAACCATTACGAAATAAACAAGTGGACATTCAACATGCATCTAAGGCATCCGCTAATTTTTGAATTCCATCCAGGTCGAAATCCTCCGCCATTTGAACAATTTGTTTGCTGAGCGGTGCACAGGCATCTGAGTGGGTCTTCATTTCCTCAGCAATGGCATTCAGCGTCATAACATCCCCCATCTCTGCTGCATCGCGAATGCATTTGGCAATATCCTGAGCGAATTCAGAAGGAATAGCTGCAATCTCGGCATCGGATAGTTTACAGACATTTACTCCAGCGGACGCACCCAGACTCTGAGCGGAATCGAGAGCTTGATTAAGGGCATTTTCAAGATCAGAGAATTTCAAATTCAACTCTTTAGCTGGAGGGGATTTCTTTTCAACACCCTTGACGAGTTTCTCCAGATTCACTGCGGCTGACTGCAGGTCCGTGGCCGCCAGATTACCGGCCAGTCCTTTGAGATTGTGAACCAGGCTGTGTGCGTGATCAAAATCCTCTGCATCGAGTGCCCTATGGATATCATTTGCTACTGCATCGTAATCCGAACCAAAGTTTAAAAGCAACTTCCGATATAGCTTTTTGTTGCCCTGTAATCGCTTTAATCCATCTTCCAGATCAAATCCCGGCAAAGATACCGGAAGCTCTTCCTCAATCGCAACCTCTCCGTCCTCTTCAGAGGGCTCGACAGAAATTACCGGTTTCTGGGCAGCCGCCCGTTTTTCACTGGGCTGAATCCATTTCTGCAGCGCGGCCAACAGCTGATCCGGATCAATAGGTTTGGTAACATGGCCGTTCATGCCGGCTTGCAAACTTTTATCCTCATCGCCGGCCATCGCATGTGCTGTCATCGCAATAATCGGTATTGGCTCATTACCTTCATTCCCCATTCCGCCTTCCGCGTTCCGCATTCCACCTTCCCACTCGCGTATTTTGCGAGTAGCAGTATATCCATCCATTACCGGCATCTGCACATCCATGAGCACCGCGTCATAATTGTTTTCTTTTACGGCGTCGACGGCCTCCTGGCCATTGGTGGCCAGGGTAATCCTTAGACCGGCACCCTCGAGAATCTCCCTGGCCACCTGCTGGTTGATTTCATTATCTTCGACCAATAGTACATGGGCGCCTTGAATATGTTTCAAGGCCTCGGCTTCTTGTTCATGTCTCTGTGCTACCCGCGAGGTCTCGGGCACCGCTTCTCCAAACGCCTGCATAACCGCGTCAAAAAGCATCGAGGCGCTGACCGGTTTTAGCAAAAAGCCCTCCAGTCCCACCTGCTCGGCCTGCTGCATGACCTCTTCGCGGCCGTAAGCGGTCACCATAATGATGGCCGGAATTTTGATCAAACCTTTATGGTTTTTAATGAGTTTGGAGGCCTCGACACCATCCATACCCGGCATCTTCCAATCAATAATAACCAGCTCAAAAGGTTTAGCCGCATTCGCATTTTCAAGTTCTGTGATTCCCTCGGGTCCGGATGCGGCCACCGTGACCGCGAAGGTAAAAGATTCCAGCATCTCCTGTAAAATGTCCCTTGAGGTGGCATTGTCATCCACCACCAAAACTTTCATGCCGCGCATTTCAGATACGGGTTTATATTGCTTTTTGGCTTTTTCTTTGCCCAGACCGAAGTTGGCGGTAAAACTGAAGGTGCTGCCGCGGCCCTGCTCGCTTTCCACCCATATTTCACCGCTCATCATTTCTGCTAGCCGCTTGCTGATCGTCAGTCCCAAACCGGTCCCACCATATTTGCGAGTCGTTGAGGAATCGGCCTGCACAAATGGCTGAAACAGCTTGGCGGACTGCTCGGCGGTCATGCCAATGCCGCTATCTTGGACCGAAAATTTTAAAGTCACCTGGCCGTTGTCTTCTTTAACGCGTTCGGTGGAGATTACAATCTCCCCCGTATCGGTAAATTTGACGGCGTTGTTCGATAAATTAATCAGAATTTGCCCCAGCCGCAGGGGATCGCCGACCAGGGCCGTTGGCACAGATGGGTCGGTCTTAAACAGCAGCTCCAGACCCTTTTCCTGGGTCTTGATGCCCACCAGCGTGGAAACGTTATCCAGTGTATCCTCCAGCTGGAAGTCCACTGATTCCATGTCCAGTTTGCCGGCCTCGATTTTGGAAAAATCCAGGATGTCGTTGATGATCCCCAGCAGGGATTTGGCGGAGATATCCACCTTTTTCAGATAGTCGTATTGTTTGGGCGTCAGATCTGTTTTGAGGGCCAAATGCGCCATCCCGATGATGGCATTCATGGGGGTGCGGATTTCGTGGCTCATGTTCGCCAGAAATTCGCTTTTGGCTCGGGTGGCATCTTCGGCTTCATTTCGGGCCTCATCGAGATCTTCCATCATATTCAGCATGGCCAGACGGGCATCATCCAGTTCATTGACACGTTTTTCAAGGGCTTCATTTGCGGCTTGCGATTCGGTAAATAAGCGGGCATTTTCAAACGCAATCCCCAGATTGGCAGCAATTGTGCTCACCAGGCGCACATCGTCCTGGGTGTACCGATTCGGTTCGGGATGCTGCACGCTAAGAACACCGATCGCCTCTTTACCGATTAAAATGGGCACGCCCAGATACGTCTCGCATTCGCCGGATGCGATGACAACACCCTGGTCGATCTGTTCCTGTGAAGTTCCACACAACAGAGGTTGTGCCGAATCTATGATCTTTGAGGTCAATCCTTGACCCAATGCCATAGCAGGCTGCTTTCTTTGTTGGTTGCCGGCCTTGTAATACGGGAAACTGATCGTTTGGGTTTGCCTGTCATACATTGCAATGTAAAGCGTATGCGCCTCTAGCAATTCGTTAAGCGTCTGGCTGGCAAGGTCAATCATCTTTTGAAAATCCAGTTCTCCACTCAGATCCTGCACGACGCGATTGATGATTGACAGCTCCGTGAAAGATTCTTTTAATTGCCGGGTCATGCGGTTGAAAGCCGCTGAAAAATCCCCCATAAAATCGACTTCACGATTGAAATCGCCTTTGGCGATCTGCTGGGTCGTCCAGGTCAAATGTCTTAAACTGGCCTGCAAATTCTTAAGCGATTGCAGGACGAGCATTTTCCCTTTGGGCGCTTCAAAATTCAGATCACCCCTGGCCAGGGTGTAAATGAGCTCTGTAACGCCGTTATACTCAGCGATGAATTTGTTGATGTAGCTGACCGCCTGCTTGATTTCATTGTCCGGATAATCTTCGGGCAGCTCGATGGTTTTCGGCTCTTTACCCTTAAGAATCAGATAAAAGGCTTCTGTTATCTTATCGATATCTTCTTCTTTTACAGTGAGCATTCGGTGATTCCTTAAGCAACTGATTTCGCTTCAAAGCGACAGACCCTATCGCCGGAACACCAGCAATCGACTTCCTTGGCGCTAAAGCTTTTCCCGGTATACTCGGAAAGCAACCCGCTGATAAATCCCTCATCGTAAGTGCAAATGGTTTCATCGCTGGCCGGCAAGCCGGAGCAATCCAGATCTTCAGCAACGGTCAGCATGAAGTTCATCTTTTCAAGGTCGGCTTCTTCTATTCTTAAAATACCGACTTTGAGTTTTTTAAGCAACTCCTGGAGCTCGACCACAAATTCATTAAAATCATCTTTGCGGGTGATCAACTCTTTGCAAAACTCTTTGCCGGCATGCTTGCCGGCCTCGTAAAATATTTTATCTGCAGTTTCTGCATCGAATTGCTTTATGAGCACATCCCTTAGCGTAAACTGCATTAATCGGTAAACACTCACGTCCATGGTGTTTCCAAGGTTGGGGCGCCCTTCCCCGATATTGCCAATCATGCTCCAGTCAAATTTTAACTCTTCTCTTTCTTCTTTAAACATCTTTGCGCCTCCTTATACCGAATTCGATGACCAATCATTTGACAATTTTATACTTTTCAGCT
>JASFGH010000248.1:0-6248 GCA_050123865.1 Desulfobacterales bacterium
GCAGGAACTGTGCCAGCTAAGCTGACTTTCAACATAATGTATGAATTCAATATATTGCTGAAGTCATGCGGATTATTTCTGATGTTAAATCCTTCCGATTTCGGAAAATTTAGAAACGGAATTTCTAAAAACCTCAAATATGATTATAAATTGACTGCGGTAGGAAGAGAACTTTCATCACCAACAATCGTCTGATAGCGGGTTCGGTTTTTGCCATTTTGCTTGGCTAGATACATTTGAGCATCAGCTGCATCTATCATTTCATCAACACTGGTAGGGATACGTTCAAATGTCACCACACCCGTACTGAATGTCACCGGCCACCTGTTTTGCTGTGCAAGTTTCTCAAGCCTTTCTTTGAGTTTTCCTGCGACCAATGCAGCTGCTTCCGGTCGTGTCTCAGCCAATAAAATTCCGAATTCATCGCCCCCAAATCGTGCCGTTACATCGATGGAGCGAATATGGTCTTTTATCGTTTTTGCGACCAGGCGTAAAAGCTGGTCGCCGACCTGATGGCCATAGCGATCATTAATCTGCTTAAAATTGTCTATATCCAGGTATAAGACCGAAATGGGCATCTGGTATCTCCGGGCTTTATTCAACTCCAGATTCGCTAAATCGAAAAAAGCACGCCGGTTGTGTATCCCGGTTAGGTGATCGGTTCGCGCCAGCTGCCTGTGAGTATCAAGTGAGGTTTTCAACCTGGATATGATGTAGGCAACGACTAAAAATACGATGAGTCTGAAGCTTTCGTTCAAAAAAGGTATGAAAATGTTGGAAAACGAATTCAGCATCATTAGATCCGCTATTAGCCATGTAACCGCGCTTGTAAGCGATATAAAAACACCGGTCCATTTTCCAACATACCACGTAGATAAACCGATCGGAAGCAGGTAAAATAGCGATAAAGCAAGTTCCGGTCCGGTTAGATATCGAATAATCCCAATTGCCAATGCAAGCACAAAGCTAATAGCAACCAGCAATGGCTTAAAATAGTTTTTTTGACTACCTAAAACACTCATTGAAGAATTCTCTCTCCAATACTTAACCAACAATCCACAGGGTGGGTCGAAAAGCATAATGCAGAATTTTTCTACTTACACGTCCGATTTTGAATTTTCGAACAGAAGTAAGCCCCTGCCTACCAAATACAATCGTATCATAGCCGCCTTTAGTCGCTGCTTGTACAATGGCAGCGGCTCTACTTGTTTGATACGTGAGGATTTCACTGGAAATTTTTGCCTCGGCGAACCCCGCTTCCGCCAGGTGTCTTTTAGCTTTATTGATCATGGGAACAATTTTTCTTTGGTTAGCTGCAATCCAATCGGTCTCATGTTTTGCGCTGAAGAGTATTTTGGCGCTCATTTGTTGAACACATAAGGGTCGGATGACATGGCATAGCATGATTTCGCATGCGGCCGGATCTAACAACGCACCAGCACAGCGTACAGCCTCTATAGAGCCTGAGGATCCATCAATCGCAATGATAATTTTTTTGGATTCGGTATTCTCCCCGACAACTATGATGGGAGGATGGGCAACCACGTCAACCAGCTTGGACGCAACGCTTCCCAGCGTGAAATACTCAATTTTGCTTATTCCAGTACGCCCAACTACTAATATGTCATAATTTCGTTGCGATTCATTTAAAATATCTCTGGCAACACCGTATCTCAGGATCTGAGTCTTAACCGATATAGCTTCTTTAGGAAAACCCGAAGCAATTAAGATATCACTAGCTATGGTCATAAATTCCTGGATAGTCTCCTGCTGGCCGTTCTTCCAAACACTGAGCGGATAATTCTCTTTTTCGGTTATCGGATCTGCACTTGCATCTTTAAAGGCTTCCGGTGCTTCAGACATGACATGAAAAAGAACGATCTCCGCCTTTTTTGAAAACACTTTACCAAGATAGGCTGAAGCGGCAAATGATCGCTCAGATCCGTCTATTGCCATTAGAATTCGAGGGATTTTTATTATTTCGTTACCCCCTTCATTTAAAAAAATTTCGAATTTTCATTCCGTGATATTCGTACCAGTTAACCAAGTCAGCTGGATTGAATAACATTTCTATAAACAACTGGTCTCTTTTCTAATTCCACTATAAATTTTTCCTTGAAGGCCTGTGCCACAATTTTAGCCGAAGCCACTGGACTGGTAATAAAATCAGAATTGATGACCAAATCAAACTCATAGGGTGATGCGTCCTTTTTCCCAAACGCTTTCTTAAAAAAGACTCTTTGTTCTTTGTCAATTTGAACAATCAGTTTTTCAGCCTCATCTTCTTCAATACCTAAAATGTTTGCCAATCGTTTCACACGGTATTCAACCGAACATATAATTCTTACTGCCAGCACGCGATTTCTCGGCAGGATAAGATGTGTACCTCTGCCCACAAAAATTGTCGGTCCCGTATCTGCAAAGGTGTAGACGGCACTGATGAAACTTTTAATGTAATCACTCATGATAAAAGACTTTTCACCAAAAAGCAGGCGGGCCAATTCTGATATTTTCCCCGGATAGCGTTCATCGAAAAATTCAATCGTTTTTGCACTAATTTGTTTATCATTGGCTATGTGATCCAGCATTTCTCGATCAGCTACACGATAGTTGATTTTCTCAGATAGTAAATCTGCGATCTCCAGAGCCCCTGCACCGATTTTGCGGGAAAAGCATATCGTTGGCGCTATCTGCGGCTTTTCGATTTCCGATCGCTTCATCCTAAAACGTCTTCTCTCCCAATCCAGAAAATATTGATTGACCAACTGGGCCGGCTTGGGTCTTTTTGTCGCGTAAGTGCCAGGCACATATTTTAATTTCTCTGTATTTATCGCCATCTTCTACCTCCTTGGACATATGTATTGGATCGTTTTTCAGATCATAAATTTTCGGGTATAAACTTCTCCTGCGGCCGGCCTGCAACAGCACCGTTGGATTTAGGATTATCCATCGTATTCATCTCAGTCATGCAATTTCCTCAGGGGATGTTTATCCCGCATCTTAAGGGTATGCGCTAATGATGCCATGACGGTGTCAGACGTAAACGGCTTTTCGATGAATCCCTGGATTCTTAGTTGCTTTGCCTCAGAAACAATATTTTGATCGCGATAGGCGGTAATCATTATTTTGATCGCATTCGGTTGGGAGGCCTGGATCCGTTTAAGAAATCCAAGACCATCCAGACCCGGCAATTTATAATCCACGATAAATAGATCAAAGGTCTGATCCATAATTGCAGACAGGCCCTCTTCGGCAGTCTCCAGGGCCAGAACATGGCAGCCCTCGGCCTCAAAGTAAATGCGTAAGGAATCGCGAATCCATTCATCATCGTCGACGAGTAAAATATTCATATCTCTGATTTCGCTAAATACATCCATTATATGCCTTTACATTTCAGTTTAGGATTCAACTGCCTTTTTTATACGATATTCTTAGCATAAGGCATGCCAAGTAGAAGTGAATAAGTAATAGCTGAAAATTCAATTGATTATAGCGAATGACGTTCCGAGGCCACTTAATTAATGAATGGAATTTTGAATAATTAAGAACGGTACTTTCTCAATATTTCAAATCTCGGCGGCTGGCCGGCACCTGCCGAAAAGCTACTTCCAGGCGCATTAGCGTCTAACTGCCCTAACCACGACAAACCCGCCGTGCCCATGAGCATCGCAAAGTGGTTCAAGCTCTTGAATTTTGTTTAACGGCTTTGACAAGGTCTGCCCGTAGACAGGGTCAACGAATCCCGCATCACCGAGCAATCTTTCCACCTCCGATACCGAATAAAATCGGGCCTCACGATAAAAAACGTTTTCAGTCTGATGCGTCAGATATTGCTGGCCAAGCACACTGGCTCGATCGACGAAGCCTATGACAAGCGGTGCTCCAGGCTTCAGCACCCGGTGGGCCTCATTCAGCATTGCTTTAGGTTCATCCACGAAGCAGATAGTGGTTACGATAAGCCCGTAGTCGAATACCGGATTCCTGAAGGGCAAGGCTTCGGCTACTCCCTGGATGCAGCGAACACCTCTTTTGAAGGTATAGTTAAGCATTGCTCTGGAAGGATCAAGGCCGACTTTGATGCCAAGGGGAGCCGCAAAACGACCGGTACCGACCCAGATCTCAACACCCCGTCCATGGAAGGGAAGCATCGCGCGGACAGCCAGCAACTCAGAATAATAGGCTGCTGAATGGCGCTGAAACCATGCTTCATAACGACCATGGAAGTCGTCAAAAGGTGTGCTCTTGAATTTTGGCATTTTCCGTCTTCTTAGTTTTTCTTTTCAGATCGATACCGATCCCAAAATAAAACCGCCGGCTATCAAAGACGCCTTGATGGTAACGAAAATATAAGCTGTCTTTCTCAATACAATTGGTCATGCGACTTCAATTCATACCTGAATCGTGCATGAAAATTAACGAGATGCGTTCAATGTGGCGTTTTAGCAAATTTCTCGGCATAGCGTTTTGTAATCATCAGCAGCCTTAAATGCCTTGCATATGAAAGCCTCTGACGCATGCAAAATTCAGGTCGTATCTTCAAAGAACTTCATGAGCATCCTGTTCTTCACAGTTCATCTGAGCTTCCAAACAATCACAATAATTTTCAAACACCAGGTACATGCACCTATCAGAACATGACGACTTTTGATAATATCGACACTTCTTTTGCTCCTCCACACTGGCTGCAGTGCAGATCGACATGAGGTCTTTTTTACAGAAGCAAAACCGATCAACCCGCACCGTCATCACCCCCCCTGGACTTTGATAAATGATACTATAATGTAATTTTCCGGTTTTTAATTCTGCGGCTATCACCTTAATCTGCATCAAATGTGCCAGCGTTTTGGAAAAAATTTACTCATATTAAATCAAACCGTTATTGATAAATCTGACCGTAAATTGTTCCTGTTACCACCAAATCTTGAAAAATTTCTAATTTTTTATGGCAAAATTTCAAACCTGTATAGTCCCATTTATATTCGGGTTTGGGGATTTTCAAGCTTTCGAAGTAAGGCGGATGTTCCGATGTTCGGGTAGAGTCGCCCCCGCAGCGCCAGAGATATCCAACCCTTCTCTTCAGAAACGACGATGACCAGAGCATCGCTGACCTGGCTGAGACCAACGGCCGCCTGGTGCCGTGTTCCCAGTCCAAGATCCTTTACTCCGGAACGCGTTGGCGCGAATGGCAGCAGGCAGCCGGCTTTTATGACACGCGTGTTTCGGATCAATACGGCCCCATCGTGAAGTTCGCTGCCTGGATAAAAAATGCTTTCCAGGAGGGGCATGCTGACAATTGCATCAAGGATGACCCCGCCCCGGAGATAATCATCCAAATTGTCTTCTTGCTCGATCGCAATAATTGCCCCATGTCGTCCTGCACTCAGCTTGGAAACGGCCATAACAACTTCGCCCGGGATCTGGATGCTTGAAGATATGCAACATCTGAGATGACTCTGCAGTAAACCTTGCTCTATTTGATTGAGTCCTTCCCGTATTTCGAATACATCCTGCAAGTGATCCGCTAAACGCGAGCACTGCTTCAGATTCGGAATAATTTCGTAAAGGTGGATAATCCGGTGATTCAACTCTTCGAGCTTATCCTTGAATTCTTCCTCTGCAATCCGTTTGTTGTTTTTATTCGGCGGGTTCTTTATCATTTTGCTAGCACCTTTTGTCCCTCTGTTCTACCTTAGGCGACCCTATGTCTTGGAAAGAACGATCGCCAGTGCGACTGCAACGCCGGCCCCCAGTGCGAAAAGGCTGTATTTTTTATGTTCGCTTTCAGCCTGCGGTAAAAGATGGGTGGCCCCCACGTAGATTAGCGCGCCAGCAGAAAACGCCAGTAAGGCACCCAGAAGCGGTTTATCGATTTTGCTCACGTAAGGATATGATACCAGCATCCCCAGTGGTGTGGTCACAGCCGCAGCCAGAAAGGCGAGCAACAATGACGTTCCTGCCTGAAAACCGGCTCGTATCAATAGCAAGTAGGTAATGATTCCCTCGGGAAATTCATGCAGCACCATACCCGTGGCTGCCAGAATTCCGGTAAAGACACTGACGGTGAATGTAATGGAATAGATGATGCCGTCGATGAAAGAATGAAAACCAATGCCCAGCATCGGGATAAGCCCGATTCCATATTGCTCATCAGAACTTTTGTCACAGACAAAGGCGTTGACAAACCGATTAAACAGATGCAGGCTGATATAGCCGGCGAATAGATAGGCGGGGGCATTCGCATTCATTGA